>JAZUHA010000179.1:0-2520 GCA_045641485.1 Acutalibacteraceae bacterium | reverse complement strand
TCTGTTTTTCGTGCTGACACGGTGAGAAATGCGAAAGAACCTCCGTACCGTCAATACCACGCCATTTAAAAGTATCATACGGAAATTTATTGAACTCGCTCCAGCTGATTTTTGTTGTCATAAAATAATCAAGCCCGCATTTTTTTATTATCTGCGGAAGAGCACCCGAATAGCCGAAAACATCGGGAAGCCACATTATTTTATTATCTGCACCGAACTCATCTTTAAAGAAGCGTTTACCTACCAGGAACTGACGGATAAGTGCTTCACCGGATGAAACATTTGTATCCGCTTCAACCCACATACCGCCTTCAACTTCCCAGCGGCCTTCTTTAACCTTTTCTTTTATCCTTTCGTAAAGTTCGGGATAATCTTTTTTAACATAATCGTAAAGCTGCGCCTGAGAAGACATAAACTTAAATTCCGGGTACTCGTCCATAAGTTTTAAAACGCTCGAAAAAGTACGGGAAGCCTTTTCCCTTGTCTGACGAAGTCTCCAGAGCCAGGCAACATCTATATGGGTGTGACCTATAGCCCATGCATTTTCACTGTTACCTCTGCCGTAAAGGTTTTTGTTTAAGTAATCACAAGCATTTTTTGCGGACTCGTGAAAACTTTCACGGTCGCCGCTGTCAATATCGCGCATATTACACGCTTCGTTAAGTATACGTATATTGTTTACCCTTGCGCTGTCGTCACACTCGTAATTATTTGCAACTTCAAGCGGAGTTAAAATATCGTAATAAAGTTTAACTGCAATATCGTCAACCGTTTCAAGTTTTGCGCCGAACTGCACCTGACCCTCATAAAAATGCGGGTCTGTATATGCGTTAAGGTAAATTTCAAGTTCTTCTGTGCCTTTTGCACATTCAGAAACCACAACATATTGGTGATTGCTGTCCATACCCTGAACCTGAACACCGTTAATAAATATAATAAGTTGCGGATTAACCTCGTCCCAACCTCTGTTTGCATACGGTTTTACACGGTAAATAACCTTTTCGCCCTTAAATCTTTCGGGAATTTTTACCGTCTGACGGAACCAGCAGTAACACTCCGGGTAACCCCAATAATCGGAAAACGCCTTAAAAGGCTTCCACTCGCCTTTGTCTTTATCCTCAAATGAATACTGACCGTCTCTTATAAAAAAGTCGCCGGTCTCCTCACTGTCTTTAATAAACCACTCGTTTTTTATGGCTTTTGTAAGCTGCATAATGCGTTTACTGAGCATCATACGCTCGCTGTTTTTATCATAAAATCTGTCAACATCAAAATGACCCATAAAAATACCCCCTGTTTTCGCCATTTTGTAAATTTTATCATAATATCACTTTTATTACAATATTTTTCTTTATTTTCTTGACTTTATAAGGAAAAAAAGTTAAAATAAAATGCAATAATAATTCACGGCAGAAGGAGAAAAATTATGGCTTATTATTGCAACGAACCGTCAAGAACTTTCAGTGAATATCTTCTTATCCCGGGCTATACGGGTCCCGACTGTATTCCTGCAAATGTTTCGTTAAAAACACCGTTATGCAAATTTAAAAAAGGCGAAACTTCGCCCGTTACACTTAACATACCGCTTGTTTCTGCTATTATGCAGTCTGTTTCCGATGATACATTGGCAATAGCACTTGCAAAAGAGGGCGGTATGTCTTTTATTTACGGCTCTCAGAGCATTGAAGACGAAGCGGCTATGGTAGCAAAAGTTAAAAATTACAAAGCCGGATTTGTGGTAAGTGACTCTAACTTAAAGCCTTCATCCACACTCGCTCAGGTTATAGACCTTTTTGATAAAAAAGGTCACAATACCATGGCGGTTACGGACAACGGAACTCCGAACGGAAAACTCCTCGGCGTTGTAACATCAAGAGATTACCGTATAAGCCGTATGCCGCTTGATTTAAAAGTAAGTGAGTTTATGACTCCCATAACAAAACTCATCACGGCAAAAGCCGGTATAGGACTTAAGGAAGCAAACGATATTATCTGGGAAAACAAACTTAATTCCTTACCTATTATTGATGATGACGGCAACCTTCTTTATTTCGTATTCAGAAAAGATTATGCACAGCACAAAGAAAATCCGCAGGAAATACTTGATGCCGAAAAAAGATATATGGTCGGTGCCGGTATCAACACAAGAGATTATGAACAGAGAATCCCCGCTCTTGTAAATGCAGGTGCAGACGTTTTATGTATCGACTCTTCCGAGGGCTATACAGAGTGGCAGAAACGCACTATTGCTTTTGTCCGTGAAAAATACGGCGACACAGTTAAAGTCGGCGCCGGTAATGTAGTTGACCGTGACGGATTTTTATTCCTGGCAGAAGCCGGTGCAGACTTTGTAAAAGTGGGCATAGGCGGCGGCTCAATCTGCATAACCCGTGAAACAAAAGGCATAGGCAGAGGTCAGGCAACGGCACTTATAGAGGTTGCCGCAGCACGTGACGAATACTATGAAAAAACAGGTGTTTATGTTCCTATATGTTCCGACGGCGGTATAGTTCACGATTA
>JAZUHA010000178.1:0-2937 GCA_045641485.1 Acutalibacteraceae bacterium | reverse complement strand
TCAAAAGCCGTTCTTAACATATATCTGCACATAAGATATGCCGTATTCCAGAGTTCACCGTCTGCACTGTAATCAGTAACGCCGTGCATTGCTATGGAAATATAAGTGTACCCGTTTTTCTGCGCACTCGTTATAAGGCAGGCACCGGCTTTATCGGTTGTACCCGTTTTAAGACCGACAGCACCCTCATAGTAATAATCGGAATAACTGTTTAAAAGATAGTTTGTGTTATAAAGATACCTTTCATCACTTTTATTAGTCTTGGGCATAGTCTTACCGTATTTTGAAGAAATTCTGACTATTGTTTGATTTTTCAAAGCCTCTTTGGCGATAATATACATATCTGATGCAGTTGTATGGTTTTGTGTAGCGGCAGTATAACCCTTTACCGATTCATCGTCAAGACCGTGCGGATTTGCAAAGTGTGTATTTTTACATCCGAGTTTTTTTACATAAGCGTTCATTTCCGCAACAAAAGCAGCGGTATCGCCTTTTCCGTATTCGTATGCAAGAACTGCGGCGGCATCGTTTGCACTGGGCAAATAAAGGCAATATAAAAGCATTTCAAGCGTTGTTTTTTCACCGCCGTACAATCCGGCTATGGAACTGCCGGTGCCTAAAATGCTGTCTACGGCACTTTTATTGCAGGTAATGACTTTTGAAAGCTCGTCACCTTTTGAGAGAACAACAAGCGAAGTTACTATTTTTGTAAGTGATGCCGGTGCTGTAATTTTATCGGCATTCTTTGAATAAATAACCGTATCGGTATCGGCATTCACAAGGAGGTATATATCCGTTTCATAAGCCGGTGACTCCAAATAATAACCTTCCGTACAATACCCGATAACAGAAAAAGAGGAAAAAGCAAAAAACAATGAAATTATTAAAATAAATAATTTTTTCATAGACATCACCCGAAAAATAGTATAGAATATAAGTATAAAATTCAATTTATCAGTATATCATCTTTTTCTGATAAAAGAAACAAATTTTTAAAGGTTGTGAAAAATATATGGTATATGTTACCGGTGATACTCACGGAAACGCCGAAAGACTTAATAAAAACGAACTTAAAATGTTTAAAGACGGCGACACTTTGATTATATGCGGCGATTTCGGTTTTATTTGGGATAATTCAAAAGCCGAACAGAAACTTTTAAAATCGCTCTCAAAAAGAAATTACAATATATGTTTTATAGACGGAACTCACGAAAATTTTGATTTACTTAACGCCTACCCCGTTACAACATGGAACGGCGGAAAAGTTCATAAAATTTCAGACAATATCTACCACCTTATGAGAGGTCAGGTATTTAATTTAGAAGATTTAACATATTTTACCATGGGCGGCGGTGAAAGCGCCGACCTTGAATCAAGGCTTGAGGACAACCCGTGGCTGAAATATGAAATACCGTCAAAAGACGAACTTCTTGAAGGTGCAAACAATCTTGATAAGTTCAACTGCAAGATTGATGTTATACTTACTCACGAGCCGTCTACAACAATTAAAGAGTTTTTAAAATTAGGCGATAACGAAACAATCAGAGTTACTGCGCTTAACGCCTATTTTGACGAACTTTCAAAATGCAGTGAGTTCAAGCGCTGGTTTTTCGGAAGCCTCCACCTTGACAAATACATTTCCAACACATATATAGGTGTTCATAAATCAATTATCAACGCCGCAACCGGAGAAAAAGTAAAGTAAAATAATTAAAAAAAAATACAACCGCAAACCGTTTTGTACCGATATGTCAGTCTGCATACAGTACAGTTCGGCTTGCGGTTAAATTATAACTTAATTCTTTTTATTTAATCTTTGATTTTAAAAATAAATTTCAGCAAACCCCGTAATGCTTTCGGACTTTTTATTACAACAACCTGCACTGCAATCACCTCTTATGTAGTTTCGTGATACAGTGTATATTATGAAATATTTAAAAAAATGTTACAACTGCCACTCTTTAATATCTTTTATATCGTTGTACATAGCGACATAACTCAAGTGACGGCTTTTGTGGATTTCACCGTTTTCTACGGCTTCAAGAATTTTACAGCCTTTGTCCACCGTGTGTGAACAGGTAGAAAATTTGCAGGTGCCGAGATATTCACTGAATTCGGGAAAACAAAAAGGCAAATTTTCTTTTAAAATCTGTTCGTTCAGTGCAAGTTCAAGCGAAGAAAAGCCCGGTGTATCTGCAAGATAACCGTTCTTGAATTTGTAAAGCGTTACATCTCTTGTGGTGTGTCTGCCTCTGCCGAGTTTATCGCTTATTTCACCGGTAGCAAGCGAAAAATCCGGGTTTATTAAATTTAAAAGAGAAGACTTTCCGACGCCGCTGTTACCCGAAAAAACGGTTACACCGTCTGATATCATACCTTTAACTTCTTCTATTCCCTCGCCTGTTTTACAGCAAACCGAACAAACGGGAATACCTGCAGTTTTATAAATATCAACAAGTTCACCCGTATCTGCAAGGTCGGATTTAGAAAAAACGACGCACGGCTCTATGTTTTTATCAACAGCAAGTGCAGTAAGTTTATCTATTATAAGTGTACTCGGAGTAGGCTCTTTAACAGAAGAAACGATAATAAGCCTTTTAATATTTGCGACAGGCGGTCTTAAAAGAAAATTACTTCTCGGCAAAATTTCGTCTATGGTATTTTCCTTATCTTCTCGCACGGTGATGGTAACTTTATCGCCTGCAAGAGGTGTTATTTTTTCTTTTCTGAAAGAACCTCTTGCTTTACACTCATATATACAGTCGGCGGATTCAACATAATAAAACCCGCCGATACCTTTTAATATAATTCCCGTTAATATTTTACTCATTTACGATATTCGTTTCCGTTTCTGTGGTCTGCTGTTCTGTTGTTGCAGGTGTTTTAGACTCGGTAGTTGCTGCTTTTGCAACTGTAAGAACTATTGTAGTTGTGTTC
>JAZUHA010000177.1:0-6119 GCA_045641485.1 Acutalibacteraceae bacterium | reverse complement strand
TTTATCTTTATAAGGGTGGAACCGAGGACGCATCAAATACAGGCAACGAACCATATTCCGAGTTTTACGCTTATCAGATTACCGAAATTCTCGGAATAAATGCAATTCCGTATAACCTTACAAAGTGGAAAGGCAGACTTTGTTCCACCTGCGATTTATTCACCGGTAAAGATGTTTCGTATATTCCGGTTGGCAGAATTATAAAAGACGGCGGTTTTAAGGCTGTAAAAAATTATTATGAAAGTCTCGGAGAAAGTTTTAAAAAAGCCTTTAACGATATGCTTCTTTTAGATGGGGTTATATTTAACTCCGACCGCCATTACGGTAATTTCGGTTTTCTTATTGATAACGGAACAAATAAAATCGTTGCTCCGGCTCCGCTTTTTGACCACGGTAATTCTTTATTGAATTTTGCCGGCAAAGATGTTTCAGAGGATTTTGAATTACTTAATAAATATTCAAAAACGGTTATGCCCTGCGTTTATGACGATTTTTTAAGTGAAATCGAATTAACTCACGAGCAAAGAAATAATTTGAGGAAATTGCTTGATTTTAAATTTAAACGCCACCCGAGATATAATCTTGATAAAAAACGACTTGCAATGCTTGAAAAAATCATACGAAACCGTGCGGCGGAGATATTGAGTTTTCAGTTTTCAGAGTGAATAACCGTTAGTTTGTACTTTCATATTTACTTTTTTATACAATTAAACAAAATTAAAAAAAATATGTAAGGTTTCTCCGTTTTTGACATATATATATGAAAATAATTTCAAGGAGGTTTTTTTAATGAAAAAAACATTGTCAATTTTATTAGCCGTAATTATGATATTTTCGGCAGTGCCGTTTGTAAGTGCGGCAAGTACGAGTGACCTGGATTTTGAACTTAATGAAGACGGCAATTCATATTATGTTTCAGCATGCGATGCAAATGCAAAAGGTCCACTCACAATTCCGTCAACATATAACGGTAAGCCCGTAACGAAAATAGGCGAAATGGCTTTTATGTTTTGCGACAGACTTACATCAGTCACAATTCCCGACAGTATAACAAGTATAGAAACATGGGCTTTCTTTTTTTGTGAAAAGCTTGCGACAATTATCTTGCCGGACAGTGTAACATATATAGGCGGCGGTGCTTTTGATTTTACGGCATATTACGATAATTCATCAAATTGGGAAAAAGGCGTTCTCTATATTGATGCTTATCTTTTAGATACAACAGGAGAAGTTTCCGGCTCTTATACCGTAAAACCGGGAACAAAATGTATTGCCGATGATGCTTTTTTCCTTTGCGAAGACCTTAAATCAATCACAATTCCCGAAAGTGTACGGTATATCGGCACTTATGCTTTTGTCGATTGCTGCGGTCTTGCATCAATAGAGGTTTCCGAAAATAATATTAACTATTCCTCAAAAGACGGGGTTCTTTTCAATAAAAACCAAACCGAAATTTTATGTTTCCCCGGAGGAAAAAGCGGTTCTTACGAAATCCCCGATACCGTAACGGTAATTGGCGAAGGTGCTTTTGAAGATTGTTGCGATATTACATCAATTATAATCTCGGACAGTGTGACCTGTATAGGTGACTACGCTTTTTTAGGCTGTGAATTTCTTAAATCCGTAACGCTCGGAAACGGTGTAACAACTATAGGCGAATACGCTTTCGGCATTTGTGAAAGCCTTAAATCACTGATAATTCCCGATAGTGTAAAAACCATTGGAGAGGGTGCTTTTGAAGATTGCGAAAAACTTACGCTTTACGGAAAAACGGGAAGTGTTGCACAAAATTATGCAAAAAATAACGGTGTACCGTTTAAAGCGATTTTAGACGGTTCCGTAAAAGTTAAACTCGGAACGATTTCCGACACATCAAAAGGTGTTTCGGTAAAATGGACAAAAGTAACGGGTGCGGAAGGATATATTATTTACCGTAAAAAGAGTACGGACAGTTCTTTTTCAAAAATTGCAACGGTTAAAAGCGGCTCTGCCGTTTCATATACAGATGCAACCGCAAAAAGCGGAATTGAATACACTTATACCGTAAAGGCTTATAATGCAGTAAGCAAAAGCGGATACGACAAAACGGGCAAAACAATCCTTTTCCTTTCCGCTCCCACAACAAAAGTTGCAAACAAGAACGGATATATAAATGTTTCGTGGAATAAAATCAGCGGTGCTAAAGGATATGTAATTTATAAGAAAACAGGTTCGGGCAGTTACAAGAAGTTTGCAACAATAAAAAGCGGTTCAACCGTTTCCTATAAAGACAAATCCGTAAAGAGCGGAACAAAGTACAGTTATTATGTAAAAGCGTATAACGGCAGTACATACAGCGGTTATAAATCCGGCGTTACAACAATGTATCTTACCGCAGTAAAGATTTCTTCCGCAACAAGCGGTAAGAGTGGTATTACCGTTAAGTGGGGCAAAATCCCTGCTTCAAAAGGCTACACCGTTTACAGAAAAACAGGTTCGGGCAAATATGCAAAACTTGCAACCGTTAAAGGTGCAACAAAGGTTTCATATCTCGATAAATCCGCTAAAAAAGGCAAGACATATACTTATTATGTAACAGCCTATAACGGAAGTTATAGGGGTACTTATGCGAATACCAAAGCGTGCAAGGACAAGTATTGAGTTTTCAGTTTTCAGATTTCAGTTTTCAGACTGAATAACAGGTAGTTTGTTCTCCGATATTCACTTTTTTCAGAGTGGAGTGTGGAGAGTGAAGAGTGGAGTTTCGGGGCTTCGCCGAATTGTATCACATTGTGAATAACTGTTAGTTCACACTTTCATATTTTATTTTTCATTACAATTATATAAATTTAAAAAACCGATTTATCGTTCTTTAAAAGCAAAGAATAATAAATCGCTTGATTTTTTATAACATATTAAAGCCGAAAGTTCATATTAAACCGAAAATGAGCACAAAATCTTATTGATATACATAACCGGTTATAAATCGGAACGGCTTGCCGTTCCCCGAAATTATTATCTGTTATCTGTTATGTATTATCTCTTATCTGAATGATTGAATATCGGAGAACAAACGGTTATTCACGCTGAAAACTATCATCCTATCGGCAGTTTTAATACCGCTTTAAACAAATCTCCGTCAATTTCTATATTAAACCTGCCTCCCTGTATTTCCGCAAAGCTTTGGGCTATGGAAAGACCGAGACCGCTTCCGTCGGATGTTCTTGATTTATCGCCTCTTACAAACCTTTCGGTAAGTTCTTCGGGTGAAATATTCAGTTCATACCTGCTGATGTTTTTAAGAGTGAATACTCCGTAATTACCGTCACGGTAAACATCTGCATATACTCTTGAATCGGGAAGCGAATATTTTTTTGCATTGGAAAAGAGGTTGTCAAGTATTCTTAAAGTGCTTCGGGGATTGCATTTAACAAAAATGTTTTTGTCTTTTTCCGTAAGCTTAAGGTCAAGTCCCGCATTTTCGAGCTGGTCGCTGTTTTCGCCCACAGCCTGCAAAGCAAGTTCGTTTAAGTTGACAGTCGTAAGTTCGACTTTTATATTGCCGCTTACGGCTTTTGAAGCATCGGTAAGGTCTTCTATAAGCCTGCCGAGTTTTTTTGACTTTTCTTCAAGTATATTTAGGTACTCCGCCTTTTCTTCATCGCTTATACTTTCGGATTTTAAAAGCCCGGTGTAATTTATTATCGAAGTAAGCGGAGTTTTAAGGTCGTGCGAGACATTTGTAATGAGTTCCGTTTTTGTTCTTTCGTTTTTTACCGCTTCTTCTGCCGAGGATTTTATTGCACTTAAACAGCCGTTTAAGTCTTTTGCGGATGCTCTGAGCGGTAATAATATTTTACGTTCGTTTAAGGGTGCGGGATTACCTCCGTCACAAATATCCTTTGCAAAGTTTTTGAGTGTTAATAAATCCAAAGAAAATTTAACTCCGATACCGCAGATCATCAAACTGAAAATCAGAAAAGGCAGAAAGTCGTATTCATAGACAAGCCAGCATAAAAACAGATTTATAACGAACAAAACGGTGAAAAATGCGGTGATAATTATTATATATTCTCTTCTTTTTCTTG
The DNA here is from genome assembly GCA_045641485.1 of Acutalibacteraceae bacterium. Lineage (GTDB taxonomy): Bacteria > Bacillota > Clostridia > Oscillospirales > Acutalibacteraceae > DTU089. Next base: position 2,052 of record JAZUHA010000177.1, on the reverse strand, counting down.
TTGTATTAAAAAATTCGGCTGTCAGTTTTTTTGTTTTGCGAATTATTCTGAAACTTAAAATTCTGTTTTTTAAGGATTTTGCTTTTATATTCTTTATTAAATACTTAATGAACAGTGCAAAAGACAGTGGGAGAATGAGAGAAAACACAGCGCATAAAGTATTCACCGTTTCGGGCAACAGAAAAAACGATAAGCCCTGTTCCCAAAAATAATTTATATCAGTTACGTTTTGTAAAACCAGAGCCGTTCCCGTACCGCATTCGAAAAATACAATGAGCATAAATATAATTAAGAAAACAAACGGAGTTTTGTCAAAGAATTTAAGTTTTAAATTTTCGGCATATTTTTTATTTGAAAAAACAATGAAACATATAAAAGTTAAGAGTGACAAAACGGCGGATATTATTGTAACAGCCATATTTAAAGGCTTACTGTTAACATTTACCGCAATGGTTTTGTAACTGTCGTTACACTCTGTAATGTTATCGACTTTGATATATAATTCGTATTCGTCGGCTAAAGAACTGCGAACATTTTCTTCCGTTATATAGTACATTCCCGAAAAATTGAATAAATCATCGACAATATTGCTTAATAAACCGTTTGTCTTTTTGTAAGTCGGAAGTTCGTTCTGTATTTTGCCGTTTTTATAAGAAAACGAGTACATGGCGTTGTTATTTAAGCTTTTTATAAATTCGGCGGGATTTTCATTTGTGTTTGAATATTCCGTTTTACCGTCTTTTAAAATAAGTATTTTAAGATTTTTCTTTTCGTTAAAAGTTTTTTCCAGATATTCCGTTTCGGTTTTGGCGTTTGCATATTCATTTGCAAGTTCTGCATTGAGTTTGCCGTTTATTTCGGCGGAAATAGTTTCTTTGCTTGTGCAGTCGTTTGCAAGTTCAAAGATTTGGTTTCTTAAATAGGAGTAGTGACTGCGCCACTTCTCAAGGCTTATTTTCGTGTTTTCGTCGAACTTAAAAAATTTTTCGCTTTCTTCGTTATATTCGTAATCGCCGTCTTCTTCGAGGTTGAGGTTGTCAACATCCACAGGGCATATTTTTTTAAACTTTTCTATTTCTTCAAACAGAGTAAGAGCCTTTTTTTCTTTTTGTAAATACGCATTTTTTATACTTTCGGCACTTTCGGAATTTTTTGAAAATTCGTCAAAGGTTTTATATCCTGAAATTTTAACATAGTCGCAAAGTCTTATTATTTCTATTAAATCCTGAGTGAATGTTTTGGTAAATGCAACCGAATCGGTAACATTATTACCGGTGCAGTTATAAAATGCTTTTTTATTTAAGTTCCCGAACAGACCGTAAGACGATATAAAACAAAAAACAAGAGAAAGTAAAAAAGAAACTGTTTTTATTAAATTGATTTTAAAGTTTTTCGATTTTGTATCCAATTCCCCACACCACCTTTAAATATTTCGGCTCTTTAGGATTTATTTCTATTTTTTCACGGATTCGTCTTATGTGAACGGTGACTGTTTTGTCGCCCGATATACATAAGTCTCCCCATACCGCTTCATAAATCTGCGAAGCGGATAAAATCCTGCCGAGGTTTGTCATAAGATATTCCACTATTTTGTATTCTGTTGCCGTAAGTTTAACGGGTTCACCGTCTACATATACTTCGTGTGCCACCGTATCTATGGAAAGACCTCCGCTCACGATTACTCCTTCTTTTTCCTCACGGCTTCCGAGTGAGCAGTAACGGCGTATTTGGCTTTTTACTCTTGCACAAAGTTCCAGAGGGTTAAAAGGCTTTGTAACATAATCGTCTGCGCCGAAACTTAAGCCGGTGATTTTGTCGCTGTCCTCACTTTTTGCCGAAAGAAGAATTATGGGAATGTTTTTGTCTTTTCGTATTTCGAGTGTAGCGTTAAGCCCGTCGAGAAGCGGCATCATAATATCAAGTACAATGCAGTGAACATCCTCATTTTTAAGAATTTCAAGCGCTTCTTTTCCGTTTTTTGATTTAAGTATGCGGTAACCGTCCATTTTAAGATAAATTTCAACGGAGTTGAGAATTTCCGTATCGTCATCG
>JAZUHA010000176.1:0-3156 GCA_045641485.1 Acutalibacteraceae bacterium | reverse complement strand
CGTTCTTCTTCCTGTAATTTACCAAGTTGTTCTTTGCATTCTTCAACATGAGATTTCAGATTAAGAATAGCAGATGATAAATCATCCATAGAAAATGCACTTTCGCCCGTTAAACTTTTTCCGATTTCAAGTTGGAGTTTAGCAAGTTGAGCGTTTGACTTATCAATATCGTTTTGCAAATTTTTCTGTCTTGCTTTATTACCGCTGTTATATCTTTTGAAAGATTCCTGCAAAAATACTTCATCAGGTGCTTCCCTCATATTCGCAAAAATGCTTTTGATGAATTCACATACAATTTCATCGATTTTATCTGCACTGTAGGTTGCTTGTCCATCGCAGTCATTTAACTTTCTGCTTTTATGATAGCAGGAATACTTTATCTGCTCATCATAATAAAAACTCCCGTCTCGCCTAACACGCTTGTTCTTATAATGAATAACATTAAGTCTTCCTCCGCAATGTCCACAGAAAATAAGTCGTGACATTAAAGCTTTACCTTTAGTGCTTAAAGCAATTTTACGCTTATCGTCGTTTTTAACATCACGCTGTTTTAGAATTTTTTGAACTCTCTCATAATCATCTTCACTGATAATTGCAAGATTTTCCTGTTTCGGAGATGTTACTTCTCCTGAAACAATATAGCCACAATATATCCTACTCTTTAAAATGCGTCGAATAGTATTACTGCGAAATTCACTACCACCGTGGGTCTTCAATTTCATAGAATTACAAACTTCAGCCAAACGATACGATCCATAGCCTTCGTTTATCGTCATTGAAAATAACATACGAACCGTTTCCGCTTCCGCCTCATCAATTTCCATTATATTGATTTCCCGACCTTTGTTGTTCTTTTTGCCTGTTCCCACCAATTTATACCCGTATGGCGGGCGACCTCCGGTATAAACACCTTCCATAGTCAACTGATGTAATCTCGTTTTGATACGCATCGAAGTTTTCTCACTTTCACCTGATGCCTGCCAAAACCGGATATAGTTTGTAAGTTTGTCAACATGGCTATCAAACCGCTGTTCGCCCTCTCTGACACTCCAAACTTCAATTCCGTGCTTTGCAAACCATTCAACTACAAACGGTGTTTCATCATCTATTCTGCCAATTCGGTCAAACATAAAAACAAGAAGTATATCAAATTCACAGTTTAATGCAGCCTCTTTTAATTCCTGAATTGCATCACGATCATTTGCCGATACCTTAAAACCCGATACGCCTTTCTCTTCAAACTCACGCACAATAGTCCAGTCTTCCCGTCTTGAAGCGAACTCTCTGCACGCTTGTCTTTGCATTGGAAGGTCATCTTTGTTGGTATCGGTATCGTAAACAATCTTAACCTGCTTTTTAGTAGATACCCTGTATAATGTATAAACTCGTTTCATCTTTTGTGCTTTTCCTTTCGTATAGTGATTATACGAAATTACTGACAACAAGTATTCTGTTTTCAAGGTGCGTCAATCTATGATTGCGCAGGGAGTATATCACAAAAATTTTCCGCTGTCAAATTTGGTACTATATAAGCATAGCTCAAACTGCTGACCACAGTCGGTTTACAAGCTATGCTTATTTTAGTTATAATAAGAAGGTAATGGACTGACGTGTGTCAAATTGAACTTAGCGTTCGTAAGCGAAAGTGTCATCCGCCTTCTTGTTATAAAGATTCGATTAAGCAGGTTGTTCCGGTTTGTACCGATGGGGTGTACACCCCATCGGTACAAAAGCCGTGTACGTGTCACGAACCAAAATGAATCGTAATAAGCAAAGTGCGGAAACATTACACATCATATCTTGAAAGAAGGAATGTTCATGATTAGCATTGGAATTGATGTTTCCAAGAACGAAAGTACGGTTTGTATTATGAAACCGGGCGGAGAAGTTGTTGAATCTCCGTTTAAATTGCTTCATTCAATGGAAGACATATTGTCTCTCGTACATCGCATTCAATCTTATCCCGAAGAAACACGAGTCGTTTTGGAAGATACCGGACACTATCACTGGCCGGTAGTAACACTACTTACTCAAAATGGTATCTTTGTTTGTACAGTTAATGCTTTACGAATGAAAAAGTATTGTTCTCAAAGTATCCGCAAAGCAAAAACCGACAAAATTGATTCTATTCATATTGCTTCTTACGGACTTACATACTGGAATGATTTGACTCCAATTATGCCAACAAAAGAAGCATATGTAGAATTAAAGTTGCTCGCACGGCAGTATTACCAAATCATGTCACAGCTTATTAAAGCCAAGGTCAATTTAAGCAATCTGTTAGACCAAGTAATGCCCGGTATTCAAAATCTTTTGACTGACAATATGTGTAATCATAAACTTACGGATTTTGTTGTTCGCTATTGGCATTATGAAAATATTATTGCAATGGGAGAAAAGCGATTTATAGCCGATTACTGCAAATGGGCAAAAAAACAGGGACACCGTGTGTACGAACATTTAGCAAAAAATATTCTTGCTGTAGCTCAAAACGGTATCCCTGTTCTTCCGAACTCTCAATCTACAAAAATCGTAGTTACGGAAGCAGTACGAGTACTCCATGGAATCGAAATGTCTCGTAACACCATTTTAGCACAAATGCAGACCATTGCCAAGTCCTTGCCCGAATATTCTGTTGTGAGAGAAATGCCGTGTATCGGAGACACCCTCGCACCGCGTATTATTGCTGAAATAGGTGACATTTCACGTTTCAACAATAAGCATTCACTTATTGCATATGCCGGAATTGATTCACCTCCATACCAATCAGGTTCATTCAATGCCACAAATCGTCATATCTCAAAACGTGGAAACAACTATCTCCGCAAAACCGGATTTGAGATTATGCAGTCTCTTGTCCAACATAAACCAATCGGTGAACCGGTATATGATTTTATTCAAAAGAAACGCGGCGAAGGCAAGGGCTACAAAGAATCCTTGATTGCCGGACTCAACAAGTTTCTTCGTATTTATTACGGCAAAGTTTCTGCAATTTACAAAGAAATTGATGAACAGTTGATTTTTGGCAGCCGTATCTGATTGACCAGAGTCTTTTCTTTGGGTGACAATGTGCTTTTATTGCCACTCTGTTTTGTTATACCTATTTTTGATTTAAATTTTTTAAATTTTCCTCTTGACTTTATTTAGCAGGTTTCG
>JAZUHA010000175.1:0-9012 GCA_045641485.1 Acutalibacteraceae bacterium | reverse complement strand
TAAGCCCGTTTGGCCTCCCACTTGGATATGCGGATTTTTATTAACACATTAAATCACGCCGTTGATACGATACGCAAGGCGGGGATTGATGCCGATACCGCCAAAAGCGAAACAGACGAATATTTTGAATATGTTATAAGAATCGTAAAGCCTGATGAAAAAACAGTTACAACTCAGGCAATATAACGGTATTATCTCCTTCGGGAGTTAATATAGGGACTGCTCAACAGGCAGACCCAAAGCCATATCTTTCTCTTTCACACCCCACATCCACAGCAAAAAGTTCTGCCCGAAAGGGCGGGACTTTTTGCGTTTTTTGTTAAATTTGTTAAATACTTCTTGAAAAACCGGCGAAAATATGTTAAAATTTATTTGTGGGAATATAAAACTTTTCGGAGGGGACTATGATAGGGACGGGTACGCTGATAAATACCGGCTTTGTTATTTTGGGCGGTATAATAGGTATGCTGTTTAAAAAAGGTCTTCCGTCGAGGTTTCGTGATATTTTACTGACGGCAACGGGGCTTGCGGTCGTTTTTATAGGTGTCGGCGGAACTTTGAGTGAAATGCTTAAAGTGACAGACGGGAAAATTGTCTCCGCGGGAACATATATGATGATAATTTCACTTGTTCTCGGTTCTGTGGTCGGTGAACTTATAAATCTTGATAAACACGCCGTAACATTCGGTGACTGGCTTAAAAGAAAAACAAAAAGCGAGGGCGACAATTCTTTTACAGCCGGGTTTGTAAATACCTCTCTTGTAATATGTGTCGGCGCCATGGCTGTTGTCGGAAGCGTGACAGACGGTCTTACGGGCGACTACTCGGTACTTCTTACAAAAGGAATACTTGATTTTATTATTGTTATAGTTTTTGCTTCCACATACGGCAAAGGCTGTGTATTTTCGGCTATCCCCGTATTTGCGATACAGGGCAGTATAACGCTTCTTGCAAAAATTATTTCTCCGCTTCTGACAGACGGTGCGGTAGGTAATATATCCTTTGTCGGTTCCGTTCTTGTATTTTGCGTCGGCATAAATCTTATGTTCGATAAAAAAATAAAGGTGGCAAATATGTTGCCGTCACTTATATTTGCGGCGGCGTGTTCATTTTTAAATATACAGTAAATTTTAAGTTTGGAGTTGAGTTTATGAAAAAGTTTTTATGTGTTTTAATGTCGCTTATGTTTACGGTGCTTCTGTTTTCACCGGCGTATGCTTCGTTTAAACCGGTAAATGAACTGGTTACAGATCCCGGTTTTGCAAAACTTCCCAAATATAATACATACAGTTTTGACGGTAAAGATTTTTCTGTTGACGAAGTGTATAACGATGACAGCGGATATTACAGCTGTTTAAGAAATTCACTTAACGATAACGAAAAACTTGTTTATGACGAACTTTTAAACGGGCTTCTTGTTACGGCTTCGGATTTAAAGGGCTTAAATATGTTTAAGGGTCACGGATATGAAGAAGACGAATATAAAGCTCAGACGTTTACCATTGATTTGGAAAATATTGAGTTTTACGGCGAAGATTTCTTCGGTATGGATTTCTTTAAGGTTCTGTATTCTTTAACTTATGACAGACCGGACTTTTTCTGGCTTAATGACGGTTATGCCTGGCAGTGCAAATATATGGACGAAAACGATGACGGATTGCTTGACTATGACGAACCGCTTACGTCTTTATATCTTGAAATTCCCGTTTTTTACGGATATTATCAGAATGACGGTCGCGGAAACGGCGTTTTGGGAAAATACAATAACATTGTAAACAAAATCAAAAGTTTTGATTTTTCCGGTTGCAAAAACAGATATGAGTTTTTGAAAAAAGTTCATGATTATGTTATAAGTTTTATTGACTATGATGAAACATTGTTTAACTGCTATGATCTTTCCGGTGCGTTAATTGACGGAAAATCCGTTTGTATGGGTTATTCATTTGCCGTAAAAGCAATTTGTAATTATTATAAAATTCCGTGTGCCATATGCACAAGTTCGGAAGTACCGGAAAGTGAAACGAACAACCATATTGATGCACATATGTGGAATGCCGTTTTACTGGACGACGGTAAGTGGTATTATATAGATACCACTTGGGATGACCACCCCGAATACACTAAAGAAAAGATAATTTACGATTATTTCCTTTGCGGCAGTAAGAGTGTTGCTTCTCACTTTGGTACAAAATTTTCCGCCAACCATTTGGAACAGTCGCCGGAAAAAGCGTATATTGCGAATGTTGCGAAATCACAAACAGCATATGTTTACGATAAAACAGCAAATACAAAATTCGACGCAAATAACAATCCCGGTATTCATATTGCACAGTCAAATGTTTTAAATCTTGATATTCCGTATCTTAAGGATTATATATATTATAACGGTCTTGCCTACAATATAAATTCGTCTGTCGGTGAAAGATATGTTTATGTCTGGAATAACGGAGTAAGAGAAAAATGGACACTTAAGTTTACGGGTGAGTGTTCGCATACGGAAACAGAAGAAATAGTTACCGTTCCGGCAACCTGCATTGCCGAAGGTAAAAAAGAAAAGGTATGTAAAGTCTGCGGAGAAATTCTTGAAACGGTTGCAATTCTTCAAAAGACAAGTCACACTTCCGACGGCGGTACGGTAACGCTTCAGCCGACCTGTAAGTCCGAGGGCGAAAAAGAATATAAATGTGTTGTATGCAAAAAAGTACTTAAAACAGAAAAAGTTGCAAAAGCCGCCCACACCTATAATAAATATGTTGTCACAAGAGCTACTCTTACAGCCAACGGCAAAAGCACGCTGACTTGTTCTGTTTGCGGTGCAAAAAAATCAACTTCAACGGTTTATTACCCGAAGACAATAAAACTTACAACAACAAGTTATTATTATGACGGTAAAGCAAAAAAACCGAGCGTAAAAGTTACGGATGCAAACGGTAAAACTATATCAAGTTCAAATTACACCGTTACCTATAAGAATAATACGGCAGTCGGTACGGCAACCGCTACGGTTACATTTAAAGGTAACTACTACGGTACAAAAACGCTTAAATTTACAATTTCCGGCAATAAGGTTTCGGGACTTAAGGTTTCAACAGTCAAAACGACTTCAATCGGTCTTAAATGGACGAAGGTTACGGGAGCCAAGTATTATAAGGTGGAGCAGTCAACAGACGGTAAAAAATGGAAAACCATTACAACCGCAAGTAAAAATTCCTGTACCGTTTCAAAACTTACCGCAGGTAAAAAGTATCAGTTCAGAGTGACCGCCCTTGATTCTGCAAAAAAACCGAAAGGTGTTGCAAGCGATGTTCTTAAAACAGGTACTCTTACATCTGCACCGAAACTTACCGTAAAATCTTCAAAATCAAAAACCGCAACCGTAACATGGAAAAAAGTAACGGGCGCTTCAAAGTATGTTATTTATAAATCGACAGACAGCAGGAAGTGGATAAGTGTTTCAACCGTTACCGGTACTTCATGCACTTTAACAAAACTTGCCGGCGGAAAGAAAATTTATGTTATGGCTGTTGCGGTAAATGCTTACGGAAAAAACTCCGCTTACAGTAGTTTTGCTTCTGTGAAGGTTAAAAAGTAAACAGTTAAATTGTATGATGTTTTGGTTTGTTCAGCAGGTATCAAATTAAAAGTCTATCTGTCAAATTCATCTTTCTGATAAAATATAATAAAAAAAGACAATCGGTTTACTGTTCCGACTTAAAAGGAACGGTAAACCGATTGTTTTTGACAGTTGCGAAGAAACTTAATCTACAACCGCATTATTACTTTTCAGTACTTCTCTTAAATAATCCGTATCAATATCGGCTACGGCTTTTTTTGTGTCAAACGCTATTGCGGCGGCTGTTCCGGCGGCTTCACCTATGTTACAGCAAACGGGCATTATTCTTAAAGAAGCCTGACCTTCATGTGTTGCGGAAATACATCTTCCGCCTACAAGCAGATTTTTACTGCCTTTCGGAATAAGGCATCTGTAGGGAATGGTATAGTACTGCCCGGCAGGGAAATAATAGTGACTTGTTCCGCCGCCGTCGGGTGAATGTATATCAATGTCGTAATTGCAGGCGGCAATACCGTCGTACGGTTTTGTGCAGGATACCATATCTTCCTGATTTATTGTATAAAGTCCGTCTGCCATACGGCTTTCTCTTGCACCTATTCTTATTCCGCTTGTAATAAGCTGACTGTTTTTAAAGCATTCAAAGTTATCTTTAAGGAATTTTACCATTTCAAAAACCTGTTCTCTTGCTTCGATTTCGGCTTTTGTAATGTCCCACACATCTGTCGGGTTAAGTTTAATAACTCTTGTTGTGTTAAAATGAATTACCGAATCCAGCGTTGTTGTAAACAGCAGAACGTCTTCTCTCGGATTTCTGAATTTGTTTTCTGCCATGAGTTTTTTGTAAAGCGGATTTATCGTTCCGACTTCTTTATTAAATTTTTCACGATCAACATTTCCGAGGCGGAAGCATAATGTCATCGGCTGGCAGAGATTATCCGACGGGCGACCGAGTTTAAACGGAAAACCGCTCATAAAAACAAGATTTCCGTCACCGGTACAGTCAATAAAATAATCTGCTTCTATTCTTTCGATTCCGGAAATACTGCTTACATTGACTGATGATATTTTTCCGTCTTCGACTTCTGCCGATATTATTTCGGAATTGAAAAGGAGTGTAACGCCGGCTTCGGTTACCATTCTGTTCAATACTATTTTAAGTATTTCCTCATTAAATCTGTGAGGATCAATCATAGCATTCAAATCATTCAGATTATTGAGTATTTCTTCAAAAATGCCCCTTGAAAGAAATACTTTTTCGCTACCGTCTTTAGCAGTTGTCCAGTATGTCATAAACGGATTTACAAGGTCAAAACACGCCGCACCGCCTAAACAGTTGTATCTTTCTATAAGCAAAACTTTTTTGCCCGTTCTGCCTGCGGCTATTGCCGCTCCCACTCCGGAAAAGCCTCCGCCTGCCACGATTATGTCAAAATGTTTATCCATATATCCACCTGTTCTCGTGTTTGTTTTTATTAAAATTATAATATTCTTAATATCAAGTGTCAATATTTTAAATTTTATAAAAATAAAAAAGTTTCGTGAAATATTATAAATTGTGTGAGTATTATAGCGTTAATTATATTGAATTTTTATAAAATTTATATTATAATCAACAATTATGAGGGGGAAAGGAAGTGTGACGATGAAAAAAGAAAAAATAATATCTTCATTTATGACTGTCGCTTTGACGATGTGTATCTTTTTTCCTTCGTGTTCTGTTTTTGCAGATGCCGCATCTGCTTACGAAAGTCCCGAAAAGTACGATGCAGTCGGCAAAGAGACGATAGAGTTCATTGAATCGGACATTGATACGGATTCTCTTAAAAGCGTGATTTCAGATGCAATAAAAAAGAAAGAAGCATCAGTTGATATTTCACAATTTAACATTCCGTCATCTTTGAGGTATGATATATACAATATGGTTTGGTATGAAATGCCTGAAAGTTTAGAGGTAAGTCTTTCCGCAAGCGAAAAAAACGGAATGATTACAAAATTGTATTTTTATTATACTTCTATGTTTGATAATTACGAAGAAAAAATCAAACAGTGCGAAAAAGCGGCGGATGAACTGCTTTTCGGAATAAAAGATAATCCCGCTTTGGGAGATGTTGAAAAAATACTGCTTATTCATGACAGGCTTGTCCTTTATTGTGAGTATGATTATGCAAGATATCTCGATGATACTATGCCTGACGAAGCATATACAATACTCGGAGTATTTATTAACCGTTATGCAGTGTGTTCGGGATATGCCAAAGCGTATAAATACCTGCTCGACAAAGTCGGCGTAAAAAACTATTATATTTCATCTGATGTACTCAACCACTCCTGGAACATAGTTTATGTTGACGGCAAGCCTTACCACGTGGATACAACATGGGATGATCCCGTCTGGGATTTATGCGGCAGAGCGCAACATAATAACTTTATGCAATCTTCGGAAAAGTTTCTGCCTAAACACAACGCAACCGATTATGACAAATCTCCGGTTGATACCACCTATGATGATTTTTATTGGAGTTCGTGTACTTCGGCATTTCAACTTATCGGTGATTATATTTATTATGTGATTTACGATACCGATGCAAGAAATCAGAAAATATACCGTTCTCCGTGTTCGACTATTGCAGATACTTCCGACGATACGGCGGTTTTGACTGTTTCGGGGATATGGTTAAGTGCGCCGACAAAGTTTTACGCTTTTCGGTCTCCGCTTTGCACAGACGGGCGTTCTCTGTTTTACAGTTCACCCGATGATAAAATTTATAAATATAATCCCGAAACGAATACAACAAGCGTTTTTTATGAGCCCGAAATAACAGCGGAATACAATCACATTTACGGTTTTTACTATGACGGGAAAATGCTTGTAACGGAAATAAACGCCGTTCCAAATCTTGACAGGCAGACAAAAACGGAAAATCATACCGAAATCAAGTATATTGACCCCGATACCTGCGGTAAAGGTGTTCATTTGCCCGTAATAACAGCCGCAGGTATTGAGGGAACTTGTAAACACCCGCAGGGAATTACGCCCGAACTTGTCTGTCGCGCCTGCAAAGAAGTTATACAGACACGACAAAATTATTACCATGAAAAGGAAACGGGTAAAATTGACATTGAGGCTCCCGATTTTAATAACGGCGGTACGGTGAAACTGTACTGCTCATGCGGTGAATTGACGGATACCGTAAACATCAATCCGCTCTCGTGCCGTGATTTTGACCGTGACGGTGAAATTACACCAAACGATTATTCACTTGTTGTAAATAATGCTCTTTCCGACGGTTTGGGTGACCGCAGTCTTTATGATTTTGATGTGAATGATGACGGAACCGTAGATGTTCTGGATGTATCTTTGTTTGAACGGGTTATGCACGGCAGTTTGGATATTGACCGTAATTTCTCCGTTAAACTGATAAATCTTAACGGCAAATCGGAAGAAGTGACGGCTTTATGTGCAAATATTTTTAATATTTCCCGTGAAAAAGCCGAGCAGATTGTATTAACCGAAAATCAGCCTTTTATTATCAACGGAGAAGATTACGAGTATTGTTACAGATTGGTGATGCAGTTGCAGATGGTGGGGGCGGAAGCCTGCATAATATACGACAACCACATAATATTTTGATATAAGTCCGGTATATAAATTTAACAAAAAGGGCTGTCTGCATCTAAATGCGACAGCCCTTTTGAAAGTGACAGAACTTTTTATATTTTTTTTACAGCTTCTACTCTGTTAATCGGTGTTCCGAGTGCGGAAAATCTGCGTTCATACTCGGTCATTACATTACCGTCTGCATATTCCGAATTATGCAAATCATAAGTCAGTTTTTCAAGTGATAAATCGGATTCCTTAAATTCTTCCAAAGAAAAATCAAACAGCGGTCTGTTATCCGTTTTAAAACAGATTCTGCCGAAAGGTTTTAAAATTCTTTTGTAGATTTCAAGAAAATCACGGTATGTAAGACGGCGTTTGTAGTGCCTCGCTTTGTGCCACGGGTCGGAAAAATTAAGAAAAACGGTATCAATACTGCCTTCACTGAAATATTCCGAAAGGTCTTTTGCATCGGCACACGAAACCTTAACATTTGTAAGATCGGAATTTTTCACTTTTTCAGCCGCAGTAACAAGCACATCGCTTATTCTTTCGAGTGCAAGGAAATTATATTCCGGGTACATTTTTGCCATACCTACAACAAAATCGCCTTTTCCGCAGCCTATTTCAAGCATTACGGGATTATCATTGTCAAAAAAATTTTTCGGATTACCGCCGCATAAAGTTAAATCAGTTATTACAACATCTGCACAGGCAACAAGTCTTTCTGTGCCGTGTTTTTTCTTTTTTACTCGCATTATTACACCTGAAAATCATCAATTATTTTAAATCATCGTCATCAAGCGTGATAAACGATTCCTCATCAAGTTCAACAAATTCTTTTTCAGTATTTTCTTTAACAACTTTGCCGTCTTTAAAGCCTTCTTCTACTACTATTGAGTCATCAACCCAGGTCGGTATCTGTTCATCATATACACTGCGTCTTCTTCTGAACACAAATATAAGAATTGCAACAACAACAGCAGATACTATGCCGACAACCGCCAAAGCAACAATTTTCCGTGAATTGTGATTTGTTGTCGTCTGGGTGGGAATTCTTTCAAATTCGGCAGAAATCACAACAGGCTCTTCCCCCATTTTAAAACTGAAAAAGTCGGTTTGTACACCGTTGACGGTTAAAGTACCCTCTCTCATTCTGTTGCCTTCGTCAGGCTCAACGGTAATATTAACCTGTTCACCGGGTGCCGCCTTTTCGGGATTGGCTGTAATTTTTCCGCCTATCAAATCTGCAATCTCAACCGTATAAAGTTCACCGCTTTTATCGGCTTTCCATTTTACGAAAATAACAGTACCTTCACTTGCTATACTTTTATTAAAATCCCATTTTTCGGTGAATTTTTCATCAGCGTAATATCCCTCAAAAATAAATCCTTTTCTTTCGGGGGTACTGCTCGGTTTTGTAACCAAACCCGGCGCTTTCATATCATAGCGAAGTCTTTGACTGCCGTTATTAAGTTCGATATAAACAGTAAAACCCGTTTCACGGTTTTCGGCGGCTCTGTTTGCATCCGCCGCATTGTTATTTGCGGCAGTTCTGCCGTTATCGTTGTTATTATTGTTATTATTATTGTCGTTGTTATTATCTGCAACCGGCGTTCTGTTATCCTGCCGGGAACTTCTGTTTTCCTGTTTTTTTTCGGTAGCAGGTTTTTTTTCGGGAGTTACCGAAGGCTCTTTTTTCGGAGTTTTCGGAGTTTTCGGTTTTTCGGTTTCTTCTTCGGTTTCTTCCTCTATCGGGTCTATAATGATAGGCTCAACAACGGGAGAAGCCTCGGTAGTTTCTTCTTCGTCAACGCAAAAAGACGGAATACAGAAAGCC
>JAZUHA010000174.1:0-9691 GCA_045641485.1 Acutalibacteraceae bacterium | reverse complement strand
CGCAGATGTTTCAAACGGGAAAACCGCTTTTTTGCAAAACGCTTTTACGGCAAGTGCATCTGTAGCGGCGGGAACGGCGGCACAGAACAGAAGTACAATAAGCCCCGTAATAAACCGCATATATAAAATGCGTTTTCTTTTTACCGCCCGTGAAAGCATAAATGTAACTTCTTCTTTATTCCTTAAAAAACCGAACTGAAAAAGCCCCGTAAAAACAGAAGCGATAAAATAAAAGATTGAATCAATTACAATATCTTCACCGAAAAATTCCGGGCTGATTCTGTCGTTAAAATAACTGTGCAGGTTGTTATATTCCAAACCGTAACTGAAAATCGAAAAAAACGCCGCTATTAATACAAAGAAACTTATTGCGGCAGATCCTGTACCCAAATTATCAAGAAACTTAAAAAGTTTTTCGGGAATTTTAACTCTTTTGTTTTTCAAAAAATCAGCCCCTTTCTCTGTAGATGTAGTAATATGTTTCGCCGTCGGAGGTTAACACTTCGGCAATTTTATCCGTTTTTCTTAATAACCCCCGGCTTCTGCAACAATCGAGTACATCCTCAATACCGTTTTTATCCGTGATTTTTTTCTGCATTTTACTGAGGTTAATTGAATATGGCTCAATGTAATCCTCCGAATTAACCGAAACGGATTCATAAAACAGTATTCCGCTTTGTGAATTGTTTTCTTTTATTTTGTAAATGCGAATTGAAGAAATATTATCTTTATTGATTAAATTTTTGTATAAGCCGTATTCTTTTAATAAAGAAACGGTGTTTTTCATATTGTCATTTATGAAGTATGTGTAACCGAAGTCACAAAACTCGTTAAATTCATCGAAATCGGAAGAAGATTTGTTATAGCTTTTATCGCAGAATATTATTTTTCCGAGTTCTTTTCCTCCGTCAAAATATTCGAGCGATGTAATACCGGTAATATCTTTATACAGTGCTTCTTTAATTTTATTAAAGCGGTCTTCCGTTATTTCATTTTCGGAAACTACCCTTTGTGCGTTATCCTTTGAAACAAAAATCATATTGTAATCTTTATATGTAACTGTTTCGATTGTTTCCGATGAATTTTCGTTCTGATTGTTCTTTTCGGAAGAAACACCGAGATTATCCGATAATTCTTTTATATATGCATCTGTTTTTGTGAGTTCAAGAAGTTCTTCGGCTATTTTATCGGAAACACCGGAATAGTTCCTTGCAAATTTTTCGCCGTTTTTTAATGTGTATTCAATATTTAACCAAATGTTTGTTTTTGTGGGTTTACCTTCCGTTATGTTTTTATGAAGCTGTGTAACGAACTTTTTGTCATTTTCGCTTGTAAATGTTTCGTAGTAGTTGTCGAAAGGAGAAAACATAAGCATACCGTCTGCCGAAACTTCAATTTTTTTAATATCGTTTATATCGGGCAGTCTTTTTTCATAACCGAAGCCGTGTGTTAATACAACAAGTGAAAGTACACCGATTAAACATACGAAAGAAGCAACGCTGTAAATGAATTTTTTCGGTTTCATATTTTTAATATCAATGAGAACAAGCGTAAGTAAAAACACAAAACTCATTGTAAGAATTGCTGTTTTCCACAAATTATCATCTTCCGAGAACGATGCGACAACGAAGAATAAATCCGTTAAAATCATAGATATGCAAAGTGCGGATACCGTAACGCCCGGAACGGACATATTATCGGAAGAAATGTTTTCGGGCTTGTTTTTAATAAAACGCTTTTTACATATAATTATTGAAACGGATATAATAGCAAGCCATAAAACGGCGGAAAGTATTACGGAATAAGATGTTTTTTCGGAAAAACTCTCAAAACCGCAAAGGCTGAAGCTCGGATTTTCAAAAACAGATAACATAAATGAGCCGAACGACAGACCTGTATTCGGAGAAAGAAGATTAAAAATCAGCGGATTGTCATAACCCGATAAAACCGTGTCACCGCTCCAGCCGTAAAGAAATGTTTTGCAAACCGCCAAAAGTATATCGGTAAAAATCATCGGAAAATATGTAAAACATAAGCCGTAAATTACCGAGCGGACTTTTCCCGTAGTCTGCGAACAGGCTGCCCATGAGCAGAAATATCCCCAAAGCGATGTAACCGCAAGCGGAAGAAAAAATGAAATAAAAGTAAGTACAAGTTCTTTTGTTACGCCGAGAGTAACGCAGTTTATAATAAAACTTACAGAAAGCGGAATTAACAGAGAAATAAGTAATTCGACAGTAAAAGCGTATATTCTGTTTTTAATTATTTTTTCTCTTTTTTCGCAGAATGAAAGTTGTGAAAAAACAGCATTTTCATCTCGCAGAAATCCGAAATGCGTAAATCCGCAGTCTATTCCGACCAATAAAAACAATGCCGAATAAGCGCCGTAAGGTATGACAGTGCTTATGATTGCTTTAAAATCCGTGCCGTAATCATATAAAAATACGGGTACACCGAAGTCTTTTGAAAATGAAACGACGGGAACGGTAAAAAAGCAAAACAAAAATACCGGAACAAAGACAGGCAGAAGCCGTCTTAAGCAATATAAAAAATCACTTTTTGTCGGTGAAAATAACCGTTTTTTATTTTCGTTCATAAGTCCACCTCTTATAGCTCGTTTTTCGCTTTGAAAATATCGAAAATGCCGTTTTCTTCTCCGGAATCCGTTTCGGCGCAGAAAACTTCTTCAAGAGTCAGAAGTTTTTCTTCCGTCACGGTACCGCCGAGATTTTTTATTTTTTCTTTTTCTGCTTTAAGGTCGCCGTATATCAAAAGCGATGCGGTTTTTCCCGTGATTCTTATGTTTTTATGGTTTATATTTTCAAAAATTTCTTTTGTTACCGTTTTTTCAAACTGAACATTTACAAATCTGAAACTGCTGCTTATTTCTTCTATAGGGCAGGAGAGTTTTACGGTTTTCCCGTTTATTAAAACAATGTGGTCGCAGACTTCCGCAATTTGCGAAAGGTCGTGAGAGCATATAATAACGGAAGCGTTTGTTTCGTTTATGTATTCGAGCATAAGTTTTTTTAAGATTATTTTCTTTTGAGGGTCAAGACCGTCAAAAGTTTCGTCTATAAACAGATATTTCGGTTTTGTTGCAAAGGCTGTTGCAAGGCTTACCTGCCGTATCATTCCCTTTGAAAGTGAACGGATTTTCTTTTTTTCATCGGTAAGACCGAAAAGAGTGCAGATTTTTTTATAAATTTCAAAATCAAAATCCGGGTAATAAACCGCATAATATTTTGCGGCTGTTTTTATTGTGGCAGACCTCGGAAAGCACATATTGTCGGGCAAAAAGAAGCTTCTTTTTCTTTCGCAGTCGTTATCAAACGCATCCGCCCCGTCTAAATATACACCGCCAACATCCGCCTTAAATACACCTGCACACACTCTTAAAAGAGTTGTTTTACCTGCACCGTTATACCCTGCAATTCCGAGAACGGAACAGTCATCAACCGTAATATTTACATTTTCAAGTGCGGTAAAATCGCCGTATTTTTTTGTGAGATTTTTAATTTCTATCATAATTATTCCTCCCCGAAAATTTCATTTATGAGTTTTATCATATCTTCTTTTTTAACGCCCTTTTGTTTTGCGGAAAGTGCAATTCTTTTAAGTTCCGCAGTTGCGCCGTCTATAACAGTTGTGTTATTTAGCGCCGTTTCGCTTATAAAAATTCCTCTGCCCGGAACGGAATATACTATTCCCTCCGACTCCAAATCGGAAAAAGCCCGTTTTACCGTGTTTATATTAAGTTGTAATTCACCCGAAAGTTGTCTTAAGGACATCAACTTGTCATCGGGTTTTAATTCGCCCGTATTTACAAGATTTATAACCTGTTCCTTAATTTGCTCATAAACAGGCGTTCTGCTGTGCAAATCTATAATAAACATTTTCTGCCCCTCCGCTTCAACTGTGATACCTGTGCTATCACAGTTAGGATATCACACGGTTTTTCATTTGTCAAGTTTTTTGAAAAAAGTTTTTTAAAATTTTTTTAAAATATAATGGCTTTACGGTTTATTAAACACTTAATTCACCGTAAAGCCATCGCTTTTTTATTATTTTGTTTTTCGTTCTGCGCTAAATGCAACATTTTACATGCAGTATAACTTCGTTTGTATATGTTTCGTTTTCGGGAGTGTTATATTCTATCTGTGCGCACTGTTTATTAAGAATGGCAAGAGCAAGTTTGTTTTTACTTGACAGCGGGTTAAACCGTTCTCCGCCGTAACGGAATTTTGCATACAGTGTTTCTCTTTTGTCATCGTACTCTGCACAGACATATATTTTTCTTTCTTTTATAACAGGCAGTAATATCTGCGCAGTCAATTCCTCGGTTGCCGAAACAACTTTTCCTATAAGGTCATACGGCACACGATTTGTAATGCAGAACTGTTCTATTTCGGTTATTACCGCCGGGAAGTCAAACCCGTTTTCTTCCGGTTTGTTTTCATATACTTTAAGTTTTCTTATAAAACGCCGTGTAAGTTCTTTTTCGGGGTGGTCAAATATCTGTTCGGGAGTGCCGTCTTCATATATTCCGCCGTTTGTGAGGAACAGAACACGGTTGCTTACTTCCTTTGCAAAATTCATTTCATGGGTAACGATTATCATTGTTTTGCCCGTATCTGCAAGACGGCGTATAACGGACTGTACTTCTCCGACCATAGTCGGGTCAAGAGCGCTTGTCGGTTCGTCGAAAAGAATTATATCCGGGTCGGTGGAAAGAGTTCTTGCTATGGCAACACGCTGTTTCTGACCGCCCGAAAGCATAGACGGGTATTGTTCCGCTCTGCTTTCAAGACCGACAAGTTTTAAAAGATCAATTGCTTTATTGTATGCCGTCTGCTTATCGGTGCCGAGAAGGTCTGTTTGAGGCACCATTATATTTTCTATAACGGAAAGGTTTTCAAACAGATTAAATGACTGAAACACCATACCCATTTTTTTGCGCACCGCACTTAAATTGCATTTTTTGTCGGTAACACATATACCGTCTACGGTAATACTTCCGGAAGTCGGTGTTTCAAGACGGTTAAGGCAACGGATAAATGTGGATTTTCCCGTACCCGACGGACCTATAACCGAAATCACATCACCGTCGTTTATTGTTACGCTCAAATCTTTTATCGGAGTTGCATTGGGGTATTCTTTACGAAGATTTTTAACTTCAATCATCTTTTTTTACCCCTTTCAAAAGTCCGATTTTTTTCCGTGATGCGGGATTTATGTGAATTTCTATTCGTTTTACCAAAACAGACATAATAATCGCCGTAAGATAATAGATTATTGCGGTGGCGATAAGCGGGAAGAATGCTTCGTAAGTTCTGCTTCTGATAATATCGCTGACTTTTGTAATGTCCTGTACGGCGATATATCCTACAATAGCCGTACCCTTTATGAGTTGTATTATCGCATTTTTGTATCCCGGCAGAAAATGTACTGCCGCCTGCGGAAGTATAACCCTCATAAATGCTTTGTTTTCGGTGTAACCAAGTGCGAGTGCGGCTTCTCTCTGACCGCTGTCAACGGCGCCGACGCCTACTTTCATAACTCCTATTACCGAGCCTGTGAAAATCAGCGTAAATCCTATAACGGAGACGATTACACCGCTTATATCTGCTTTTCCGAAAATGATGTAATACAGTATCATAAGTATTACTACAACCGGAGTGTTCTCATTTATTCGCATAAAAATGTTTACGGGTGTGCGGAATATTTTTCCCGTGCGGTAGTATATGAGATACACGGCAAAGCCTATGAGCGTTCCGAATATGAGCGACAGCAATACTATAAGTAATGTTGTGCCTATACCCGAAAGGAAAAGTTTATATCTGTCTTCTCTGATGAATGTTTTATTAAAACTGTCTTTTATTGAGGAGAAAAAGTCCGATTCTTCATTTTCGGCAGTAAAAGCACCGTTGACAACGAGTGCAACACCGCCCTTATAGTTCGGGTCGGAAAAAAGCATGGTTTCTTTACGTTCTTCTGTTATTGCAACACAGCAAGCGCCGAAATCACATTTTCCGGAGGCGAGGCAAGTGAAAAATCCCGCAATATCATAATCCGTTATTTTCAGCCCGTAGCCGTATTCACGGCAGAATCTTACTGCGAAGTCAAGGTCATAACCGGCAAATTCGTTATCTTGCAGATAGCAGAACGGCTTTCCCACAGAAGTACATACCGCTAAGGAAAGTGTGCCGTTTTCTGCGGTAAGATTACCGTAATCGATTTTTTGCTTTTGTGTATCGGTACCGAACCATATTGAGTCTATTTCCTCAAATGTTCCGTCTTCACGGCACTTTTTGAAAAATTCGTTAATTTCACCGCAAAGTTTTTCGCTTGAGGGGTTCTTTTTGGACATTACCCAGGCATAAGATTCATTTTTCAGAATTTTCAAAAATCTTTGTGTCGGATATTCCTGCAAAAGCAGGCGTGCTATAGGTTCATCAATAAGGTATGAGTCGATTTTTCCTTTTTCAAGTGCAACCGCAAGATCGGAGCCTGAATTAAAATATACAACCTTACTTTCCGGCAGATACTCTGCTGCCGCTTCGTCGAACATTGTGCCTGTCTGAACACCGATTTTTAAGCCTTTTAACTGTTCAGTCGATGTTATTATTTGCTCTTCGGTATTATCGCTCTTTGCAACAAGCACGGTACCGCCGATGTAATCCGCATCGGAAAACAGTATGCTTTCGCTTCTTTCGGGAGTGACTGTAACACAGGCTGCAAAAAAGTCACTTTTTCCGCTTGTTACGGATGACATCATTCCTTCAAAATTGCTGTTTGTAATATTTATACCGTAACCGTATTCACGGCAGAACTTTACGGCTATATCTACATCATATCCCGCAAATTGATTGTTTTTTATGTATGCAAATGGTGCGCCTATATCCGTTGTGGTTGCAAAGGTAAGTGTACCGTTTTCTGCGGTAAGTCCGCTCATATCAACGGTTTTAACACTTTCATCGGTTCCGAACCATTTTTCGTCTGTTTCTTTAAGTGTGCCGTTGTCCTTGCATTTTTTAAGAAACTCATTCATCTGTTTGCAGAGGAGTGCACTTTTTTCATCATTCTTTTTGAAACCGAAAGCGTAATCCTCGTTTGAAAACAGTTTTACCGATTTTTGATCGGGATATTCGTTTGTAAGAACACGCCATACGGGTTCATCGTTAATGTAGGCATCTATTTTACCCTTATCAAGAGCTACAGCCAAATCTGCATTTGAATTGAAATAACTGATATTCGGATTTTTAAGATTTTTACTTGCAACGGTATCGAAAACAGAACCTGTGAGAACGCCTATTTTTTTACCGTCATAAGTCTCGGCGGCGGGAGCGGTGTTTTCAGCCCGGTTTGAGCAGGAACAGAACACAGGTACAAGCATTAACAACAGTAATATCAGTGCAACTGCTTTCTTAGCCATCATTTTTTCTCCTTTTATTAATGATTTTTAACTGTCACACGCTTTTGAAATCATTTCGGAAAATGTGGGGTGCGGGTGGATTACAGAGGCGATATCCTCTGTTTTAAGTCCTTTTGAAATTGCAACGGCAAATTCACTTACCATATCGGTTGCTCTCGGGCAGACAAGCTGGGCGCCTAAAATTATGCCCGTTTCTGCATCCGTAACGGTTTTTATATATCCCGATTCTGAATTTTCTATAAGGCATTTACCGTTTGCGCCGGTAAGACATTTTGAACTCTTTACCGAAATGCCTTTTCCTTTTGCTTCATCTTCCGTAAGACCTACCGATGCAATTTCCGGGGAAGTGTAAATACAACTCGGTATAACCGTCATATCTACACGGGGCGCTTTGCCGAGAATTGCGGCAACGGCGTTTTTAGCCTGCGCTTCGGCAATGTGTGCGAGTTGAATATTCTTTGATTTTGCATCACCGATAACATAAATATTATCAATGTTCGTTTTCCCGTTTTCATCGGCAACTACGGCACCTCGGAAAAATTCGGGAGTATTTTCGCATTTGAATAAATTCTCCGTATACGCTTTTCTGCCCGTAGCCATAAGCACGCCTTCCGCCTGTGAAGTGCGGATTTCGCCTTTTTTATTTTCGTAAGTAACGGTTACAGCACCCGCTTCACCGCTTATTTGAGTAACTTTTGAAGAAACGAAAATTTCTGCTCCCTGTTTTTTTAAGAACATAGTAAGGCGCTGTGCAATTTCTCTGTCCATAGGCGGCAGGATATGCTCCATTGTTTCGATTATTGTAACCTTACAGCCGAGGTCAAGGTAAATCGAAGCACATTCACAGCCTATAACACCGCCGCCTATAATTACGATTGATTTAAGTTCTTTGCCGCCGTCCTGCAGTAAATCGTCACTTGTGTAAACGCCCGAGCCGTCACTGCCCTTAATGGGAGGAACTGCGGGTACGGAGCCCGTGGCTATTATAAGGCTTTTCGCTTCGTATTCTTCGTCTGATGCGGTTATTGTTACACCGCTTTCGCCGACGGCGGTAACCGAGGCAAAAGCATTGACAACGGTTACTTTGTCGGCTTTCATCATTTTTTCAATGCCCGTGCGAAGTGTATCTACAACATATTTTTTACGTTCGTG
Organism: Acutalibacteraceae bacterium; assembly: GCA_045641485.1. GTDB lineage: Bacteria > Bacillota > Clostridia > Oscillospirales > Acutalibacteraceae > DTU089. The sequence continues at coordinate 1,104 of JAZUHA010000174.1, read as the reverse complement.
CATTTTTCCGAAGTTGAAGTTTATATTTTCGGCGGTTATGCCGTGGAGTTCGCTTTTTTTCATTTCTTTATATGTTTCGGCGGAATGAATAAGCGCTTTTGTGGGAATGCAACCTCTGTTAAGGCAAGTTCCGCCTATTTCGGATTTATCAAAGATAACGACCGAAAGTCCTGCTTTTGCGGCACAGTCTGCCGCTGTATATCCGCCCGGACCTGCGCCGATTATAGCTAAATCAAATTTCATTTTGCCGTCTCCTTTATTTCTTCGGTAATCATTGTAATAAGATTTTCCGCAATCTCGGTAACTTCATCTGTATTCAGGACGTGACCGGTAATATTTTCGGTTAATTTTTTTCTTATTGATAATTTATCTGTTTTGCTGTTTAAAAGTCTTTCCTGAATTTCGGAAAGATATTCGGCTTCAAGTCCGTCCGAAAAAAAACGGACTTTTGAAAAAATGTTGTTTTGTATTTCATAGTCAAGCCGTGCCTGACCCCAATCGAATTTTTTTTCAATACTGTTTTTCAGTATTTCGTCACCCCTGTATTTCCATTCAGGTGAAGCGTAGCGTTTTTCGAGTTCGTGAAGCAATTCTGTATTGATATTTTCCTCGTTTAAAAATGTTACGGGCAGACCGTAAACTTCACCGAATGCTTTTATCAGTTGTTCCGACAAATCGGAAATATTAAGTTCAGGCTTAATTTCGCATAAATTCACTACCCGTGAGCGTACGGATTTTACGCCTTTTGAATTTAATTTGAGGGGAGAAACATTAAGATAATCCGAAAGCTTTGTTTTATCTACATAAAGCATTATTGTGCCGTGATGATAACACTTTGATTTTGTTCTGTAGTAAGCGTGACCTGAAAATTTCCGTCCGTCAACGGTTAAATCGTTTCTGCCGTTTTTTTCGGCATTTATTCCGAGAGCACGGACTGCTTTTAATATAACCTCTGTCTGTTTATCCTTATCAAATGAGTCTGCATTTGCAATAAATGTAAAATTGAGGTTGCCGAGGTCGTGGTAAACCGCACCGCCGCCCGAAAGCCGTCTTGCAAGAAAACCGCCGTCGGACTCAAGTTTTTGTATGTGACATTCGTTATTT
>JAZUHA010000173.1:0-3543 GCA_045641485.1 Acutalibacteraceae bacterium | reverse complement strand
GATGAAATTATTGAAACAATAAATAAAATGTCAATATACGATTATGAAATAATTGCAGTTGATGATTGTTCGCCGGATAATGTTTGGGAAGTTTTAGTAGATATTGCGACAAAAAATAAAAAAGTAAAGTTAATTGAATTTGCCAAGAATATGAATCGACCCGGAGCTGTCATGGCAGGTCTTCGAGCCTCTTCAGGTGATTTTTGTGTTGTAATGGATGATGACGGTCAATGCCCTATGGACAAGCTTCCTCAACTTTTAGAACCATTATTAAAAAACAGTGATGTAAGTATGGCGGACTACCCGCAAAGGAAACAGTCGTTATTTAAAGATTTCGGAACAGTTGTCAATAAAAAAATGACAGAATATATCATAAATCGACCGAAAGAAATACAATTTACCAATTTTATGGTAATGAAACGTTTCATTGTTGATGAGATAATAAAATATGATAACCCGTACCCGTATTTTACCGGTTTAATTTTAAGAACAACAAAAAATATAGCCAATGTTAAAATGGAAGAACGGGAAAGGATCTGCGGAAAAACTACATTTACCTTTTCAAAAATGCTTAATCTGTGGTTAAACGGTTTAACCGCATTTTCTATTAAACCTTTAAGATTTTCTTCTATATTAGGGAGCGTTTGTGCAATTATCGGTTTTTGTTTTGGGGTATTTACAGTAATTAGAAAACTATTTGTTCCCGATATCAGCATTGGGTGGAGTTCGATAGTTGCCATTTTATTATTCATAGGCGGTCTTGTTATGCTTATGCTTGGAATGATAGGTGAATATATCGGGAGAATATATATATGTATAAATGAATCTCCGCAATATGTTATCAGGAGTACTGTCAATTTTGAAGGAAAATCCGATGGAAACTAAATTAAAAAAAATCGCCAAAACATATATTCCGTTACATATCCTTTTGTTGTTTTATTCAATCACCGGAATTTGTTCAAAATCTGCCGGATTATCTGATTTTTTATCTTTCAGATTTTTCCTGTTTTACGCAATAGAAATAATCGTTTTATTTATTTATGCCGTTGCGTGGCAACAAATAATAAAAAAAATTCCGTTAACAACCGCATTTTGCAATAAATCCATAGGTATTTTATGGGGAATGTTGTGGGGGGCGCTTATATTCAAAGAACAGATTAAACTTTCTATGATAATCGGCGGAATAATCGTAATAATCGGTGTAGTATTGGTGGTGACTGCCGATGAATAAAGTATTATTATATTCGATTATTTTTATTTCAGGTGTTATTATCGCCTCTTTTTCACAGATAATTCTTAAAAAAAGTGCCGATAAACAGCATATTTGCAAATGGACGGAAGATTTTACCGGAAACAGAAGCAAACTTGATAATTTTGTTCTTTCAAAATCCGGTAATAAACTTTTCTCTACTATTATTAAAAATGAAAAACTTATCCGTGAATACATAAATGTTCGTGTAATTTCTGCTTACGGTATGTTTTTCTTTTCGTCGCTTGTTTCCGTATTTGCATATAAATATGTTCCGCTTTCTTTGGGACCCGTTTTAGGTGCAACGGAATATATTTTTATAGCCGTTTTAAGCAGATTTATTTTAAAAGAACAAATAAATCACCGTAAAATTTTCGGCCTTGCGGTGATAGTTACAGGCGTTATAGTTTACTCTTCGGGGTTTTGATTTTGGGGATGTATATATGATAATAAATAATATTCTAAACAAAACAGAAACTTTTCTCAGAAAACTTTCTGTGTCAAAAAAAGTTATAGCAACGGTTTTTTTAATTTTATTTGCATTATCGCTTATTCCGATTATAATAACATGCTTTTATTCTGTCCCGTCATGTGATGATTACACATTCGGCAATTTTATACATTCCGCCTCTGTAAACGGAACATCTTTTTTATTGGCAGCTGTAAAAAAAGCAACCGATATGTATATGAGTTGGCAGGGCTTTTGGGGTTCTTCTTTTATCGCCGCTATCCAACCGTTTAATATCAACACAAATTTATATTTTATTTCCAATCTTACTATTCTTTTCTTTATCATCTTATCAACTTTATTCTTTTCATATACGGTATTGGTAAAGTATCTTAATGCCGAAAAAAGTGATTGGCTTATAATAACATTACCTTTGTTAGAGATGTTTATTCAATTTATGCCGAGCATTTCTGAGGGGATTTATTGGATGGACGGTTCCTTGTCAATGTATGTTAACAGTGTAATGTTTTTAATTTTCGGTGCTGTTTTACAATATAATGTTTCCGACACAAAATTCAAAAAAGTCTTTTGGTTTATTTTATCCGTTGTATTTATGCTTACTATATGTACCAGTAGTATTCATACATTTATTTTGATGACTTTAATTTTTATTTTTGCTTTAATATATCTTTTCGCAAAACATAACAATACAAAATACCTTGTTATTGTACTTTCCGCAATATACACGATAGGCATTATAATCGCTATTGTGGCTCCCGGAAATGCTGTAAGAGTAGAACAAACCGGCATGGTTATTAGTTTCGGCGGTCTGATTAAAGCTGTCATAGAAGCTATCTTTTATTCCGCACAATATGCAGGAAGCTGGATAAATCTCGCTTTCGTTGCAGTCTTTGCATTTGTTACTCCTTTAGTTTATTCCTTAACAAAAAAAAGCAACTATAAATTTGACAAGCCTTTTTTGGTGTTTGTGCTGAGTTTCTTACTGTATGCATCAAGATCATCTGTTCAATTGTTTTCACAGCATTATTTCGGCAGCGGAAGACAGTTAAATCAGTATTATTGGGGATTAATTGCATTTGCGGCAATCTCTTGGTTCTATTTTGTTGGTTATATAAGTAAGAAAAAAGATTTTTCTTTCACGGTAAACGAAAAGAAAATATCCGTTTGCTTTATCTGCGTAATATTGTTTTTCGTCGGTATCGGCTGTTTGGATTACGGTGCAAAAGATTTGACCTCCGTTGCAACAGGTCTCAGTTTATATAAAGGTGAAACACAGCAATACCATAAAGAAATGACCGAAAGAATCGAAAAAGTTAAAAACGGTAACGGCGTTGTTACGGTTCCCGAAATATCTGTTTATCCTCAATTTTTCGGGGAAGAGTCTTTGACAGATGATCCTTCATATTGGACAAACAGTTCTTTTGCACGTTATTACGGTGCTGAAGGAGTTGTGTTGGCATCAAATAACTGATAACAGAGTTCTTTTCAGAAAGTTGTGTATCGAAGATGAAAAAATTTGATATCAGACAAACAAATATTGCAAAAGGTCTGGCATGTTTGTTTTTGCTGTGGCATCATCTGTTTTAAGCAGTGAAAGTCTTTTTATATCTATGTTCACTACATCAAGCGGAAATACGATAGAACACCTTTTATGTGGTTATTTAAGAGCTTGTGTCCCGATGTTTTTAATTTTAAGCGGTTACGGAATCAATGAAGTTTATAATAAAGCGGAAAACACGGGGTGGATATCGCTTTAACTGTAAATTTTCTTTAAAGATTCTTGTAAAATTATTATTAAATTTTTGGATAATATTTTTAATTTTTA
>JAZUHA010000172.1:0-1911 GCA_045641485.1 Acutalibacteraceae bacterium | reverse complement strand
ATGGCTACGATCCGACTTTGTTTTTTAACGGTATCAAGAGTATCGCAAAGAGCGTCTATTATTTTTATAACCGTCGATTTTAAAAAGTCTGTGTTTCTGTCTTCGGCGGTAATAACACGCTCCCAATCCCACTGGTCAACATAAATCGAATGAAGATTATCCATATCCTCATCACGGCGTATGGCGTTCATATCGGTATACAAACCCTCACCTGCCGAAAATCCGTATTTTTTCAGGGCAAGCCTTTTCCACTTTGCAAGTGAATGAACAATTACGGCATTACCGTCTTCCGGCATTGCTTTTACATCAAAAGAAACCGCTCTTTCCACACCGTTCAGGTCATCATTTATACCGCTTGAAGCAGTCACGAAAAGAGGTGCCGAAATTCTTTCAAGATTAAGTGCGGCGGCTAAATTATCCTCAAAAGTATCTCTTATTATTTTTATCGCTTTTTGAGTATCTCTCATTGACAAAGCCGCACGGTAGTTATCTTTTAAAACAAGCACTGTAATGCCTCCCAAACAAAAATATACAACAAAGTATTTTAACATAAACACCTATAATAATCAATAATTTTATGGATATTCAGAGTAAAAAACACATAAATGACTATATAAATATTTGTTCATTTTGACATATTGTATGCATTTTATTGAATAATACAGAATAATCTGCTATCATCTTAAAAAAGGCGGTGGATAGTATGAAATTTGAAAAAGTACTGCTTGCAAGTGATTTTGACGGAACACTGAAAAACGATAGCGGAGAAATCACGGAAGAAGTAAAAGAAAAAATAAAATATTTCATAAAAAACGGCGGTCTGTTTACCGTCTGCACGGGAAGAATTTATCAGGGCTTTCACCTTTACAGCGAAGAATATATAAATGCACCCGTACTTTTAGGCAACGGTGCAATGGCTTATGACTATAAAAACGAAAAAATACTTTTTGATGACGGAATTGAAATGGAAGGCATTAAACCTTTAAACAGCGTTCTTGAAAAATTTCCCGGTATTCCCGTAGAATTTTATTCATTTAAAAAAGTCTGCTCCGTAAATCTTGTTGAAAGCAGTCACAGACATTTTACAAACCAGGGAATAGAATACAGCGAAATAAAAAATATCACAGAAGCACCCGTTCCATGGACAAAAGTTATGATTAACGCAGATGAAAAAAGTCTTGAAATTCAAAAATTTCTTGAAAATTTCCCGGAAATAAACTTTTTAAGAACAAACGGCGGATATATTGAGGTACTGAAAAAAGGTGTGGACAAAGGAACGGGGCTCCTTAAACTCGGTAAAATGCTCGGCTGTAAAGAAAAAGATATATACGCCGCCGGTGACGGGTATAATGATGTTGAAATGTTAGTCGCATCCGCCGGAGGATTTGTTCCCGAAAACGGTTCCGAAGAAGCAAAAAGCGCGGCAAAATACATAACCCGTTCTAATAATGACGGTTGTATTGCACACGCTATAGAAATATTAGATGAAATTTACAATTAAGTGAAAAAACGAAACCGAATTTGTGAAGTTGATAGTCTTTTCACACAAATTCGGTTTAAATTTTCAAGCAACCGTCGGAATCGGAATACAATAAAAACAAAAAAAGAAGTACTTCACGGTACTTCTCTTTTTACATACGGGTTACACCCTGAAAACTGAACAAAGAGAAAGCGAAAGAAGAACGAAATGGTCAAGCCCTCGACCTATTAGTACTGCTTAGCTGAACACGTCACCGTGCTTACACACGCAGCCTATCAACCTCATAGTCTTTGAGGGGTCTTACTAACTTAAGTTATGGGAAATCTAATCTTGGAGATGGCTTCACGCTTAGATGCTTTCAGCGTTTATCCAAACCGCACATAGCTACTCGGCCGTGCCACTGGCGTGACAACCGATGCACCAGCGGTGCG
>JAZUHA010000171.1:0-4850 GCA_045641485.1 Acutalibacteraceae bacterium | reverse complement strand
GGCTACAAGGCATACAACCGAGGCATACTGGCGTATTCCGAGGGAGTATAACGCTGCAGACGGGTGCTTATTTTCAAAATAAAACGGGTTCGGATTATCCGTGTCACGCTAGGCAAACAAGCAAAGAATTTAAGAACTTTTTATCTATTGCAAGAGGTTCATGCTATGAGATTGAAACTCAACTTTTGATTTGTAAACGGTTAAATTATCTTAACTGTGAAGATATTAAACAGGCACTTAAATTAACAGAGGAAATCAGCAAGATGCTGACAGCATTTATATTAAAACTTTCTTCAATGAACAACTAAAAACTAAAATCTAAAAACTAAAAACTAAAAAAGGACCGATATACTTACTGTTATAATAACTAAAAACTAAAATCTAAAAACTAAAAACTAAAAAGGACTGATTTTATGAAAAAAACTCTCTCCCTCATCCTCACAGTAATTTTATTTGCAACCGCCGTACTTCCTGCCGCCGCTATGAGTACGGAAAGCTATGTTCAGCTTGTGCATATTTCGCATAATGTTACAATGGATGTGCAAAAATCCACTGCCTATGATTCTTTAGAACAGGCTGTAAAAGATGCCGTAAGCGGTGATATAATCGAGGTTTTTGATAATTTAACGGTGTCTTCCCCTATAACAATTCCGGAAAATACGGAATTGACAATTGTCAGCGGTACAAAAAGAACGAGTGAAGCAAACTTCGGCAGAGATGTTTTTGAATATACCGACCAAAACGCCGTAAAAAGAACGGTGAAAAAGAATTTTTCCGGCTCTCTTTTCACACTCGGCAAAAACAGCAAGGTAACTTTTGAAAATATTACTCTTGACGGCAACGGTAAAAGCGGTACAAAAGGCGGTCTTGTTTACTGCAAAAGCGGTTCGTCGCTCAATTTAAAGCGCGGTGCCGTGCTTAAAAATTCCGCTCTCGGTACGGATAGTTACGGCGGTGCCGTATATGCCGAAAAAGATGCACTTGTTTCCGTTGACAATACCGTTGTATTTTCGGGAAATACCGCTTCACACGGTAAAGATATTTATGCCGAAATAAAAGAAAATCTTTCATTGCTTCCCGGTGCAACCGCATATACCTCTTACGGCGGTTGTAAAACTCATACCCCGAAAACAACTCTTACGAAAGCGACGCTCACAAAGAACGGAAAGGTTGTTTCGTCTTGCGGTGTTTGCGGTGCCGTAATTAAAACATCAACGGTTTATTACCCCAAAACTTTTACACTTTCCGCAACAAAATATACATATACGGGTAAAGCCGTAAAACCGGCTGTAACGGTTAAGGACTCAGCGGGTAAAACCGTTTCCGCTTCAAATTACACACTTAAATATTCAAATAACACAAATGTAGGTACTGCAAAAGTTACCGTTACGTTTAAGGGTAACTACTCCGGCACAAAAACACTTACATTTACGATTATTCCCAAGCAGGTTACGGGCTTAAAGGCTTCTGCGGTTAAAAAAGATTCAATTAAACTTACCTGGTCCAAAGCAGGCGGAGCAAAATATTATAAATTAGAGCAGAGTACAGACGGTAAAAAGTGGACTAAATTAACAGTTACCGATAAATTGAGTTACACGGTATCTAAACTTAAAGCAGGCGGTAAATATCAGTACAGAGTTACCGCTTATGACAGCACAAAAAAGCTTGCCGGTAAAGTTTCCGCCGTTTTAAAGACGGGCACACTTACGGCAGCACCGTCGGTTACGCTTAAATCTTCAAAATCAAAAACCGCCACCGCAACATGGAAAAAGGTTACGGGTGCTTCAAAATATACCGTATATAAATCAACAAACAATAAAACCTGGACAAAAGTCACAACCACAACAAAACTTACGTATTCTTTAACTAAACTTTCGGGCGGTAAAAAGATTTATGTTAAGGTAAATGCCGTTAATGCGTACGGCAAAACTTCGGCTTACAGTTCCGTTAAATATGTTACGGTTAAAAAGTAAACTTTTGTAAAAGAGTGATATATTATGAAAAAATTTAAAATACTTGCTGCGGCTGTTTGCGCAGTTTTGCTTTTTGCTTTTTCTTCCTGCGGTAAAAACGAAAATAACACCGAGCCTTCACAAAAGCCCGGTGATAACACTAACGCTTATGTTACGGAAAATCAGGGAAATCCCGAAACAGGCACACAAAATGCCTATTCCGACGAAAAAGAAAAATCTTCTGCTAATTCGGAAAACGGCGAAAGTGAAACAACGGCAGGGGATAAAAAAGCAGAAAAATCCTCGGGAGGTATGGTTGTTATAGAAAAATATACAGAAGATTTTAACGGCGAAAACAATAGTGAAAAATCTTCCGAAACCGATAAAGACCAAACAACTTCCGCAAATGACGATACAAACGAATACGCAAATACCGAACGGGGTTTCGGTAATTTATTTATGCCCGAAAGTAAAATAAAATAATATATATTTCATAATCGGAGGAATTATCTTATGGCAGATAATGCTGAATTGAATAATTCGGTAACAAATAATACAACGGCAAATAATTTGCTTAATACCGATAGTTTAAATATTGATATTCCGTCGGAAGAATACCGCTATCCTTCAATAGAACGTTTAAGAATAGTTCTTATGGGTATGATGTGTATTTGTCTGTTCGGTTTTCCCACAAAGTTCGGTGCGGTAGCGGAAACGGTTTGCGGATTTGTGCCTATTGCATTTTATATTATTTCCGGCTATCTTGTTTTGCGTGAGGATAAAGACAGACCCGCACGAATTAAAAGAACAATAAAACGCACCGCCGTTGCGTTTGTCATAATGGCGGCGGTATATTTTGCGCTTGCGTATTTTTATTATTACAGAACGCAGAATATTGATATTCTCACATATTTACCGAGCAAACGGTTTTGGTTTGAATTTCTGTTTTTAAATGTCTGGAAATTCCCCTTGGGAAATCTGATTTGGTTTATTCAGGCGCTTTTATATGCTTATATAATAATTTTTGTTCTTGAAAAACTGCACCTTCTTAAGTATGATTTTGTTTTTATTTTGCTTTTACTCGCCGTTACCGTTGTCGGCGGCGAACTTACCGGGCTGATCAAATGGAATATTTTAGGGTATACATATATCCCGGGAAATTTCTTTACCCGTGCATTGCCGTATATTCTTTTAGGTGAGTTTATTCACCGAAAAAAATATGTTTTTGCCGCTTTCTACAGAAATCTTTATTATATCGGCATTCTTTTCGGAGTAGCTCTCACTGTTGTTGAAGTATTTTTACTCGGTACGCTTAATGCAGACGGCTATTACGGGCATCTTTTGGGTATGGGTGTTACTGCATTCTGCGTTTGTATGCTTGCATTTCAGGATGATGATTTTAATAATGTCGGTTTTGAAAAGAAGTTTTGCTCGTCAAGGCGCATTACGAATATTATGTATTACATCTGTCAGCCCGTCTGCATTTTGTATGAAACACTTGTAACAAAACTGTTTTTGAGTAAAGGTGAAAGCACTGTCGTCACAATCCTCGGATTTTCGGGTATTTTTACAATTGTCGCTTGTTTTATTATACTGCGGATTATTGCCCGTTTGAAGACAAAAAAAGCAAACCTCCCCGAACCCGGTAATTAAGTCACCGAATCGGGGAGGTTATTTTGCGGTTAATATTAATTATTTATCAAACGACGGGTTCAATGCATAGTAGTTTTTGCTGTTGAGTGAATCCGTCAAAATTCTCAAGCCTTCACCGAAACGTTGATAGTGAACTACTTCACGTTCTCTTAAGAATTTAATCGGATCCCGTACATCGGGGTCGTCAATAAATCTCAAAAGGTTGTCGTAGGTCGTTCTTGCTTTCTGTTCTGCGGCAAGGTCTTCGTGCAAATCTGTAATGGGGTCGCCCTTTACGGCGAAGCAGTTTGCGCTAAACGGAACACCTGCGGCGGAAACGGGGTAAACGCCCGTTGTATGGTCGGTAAAGTAAGCATCAAATCCGGCTTCTTTTATCTGATCTATAGTCAGGTTTCTCGTAAGCTGATAAACTATGGCACCGATCATTTCAAGGTGTCCGAGTTCCTCTGTACCTATATCGGTCAAAAGTCCTTTTAACTGACCGCCGGGCATACTGAATCTCTGGGAGAGGTATCTTAAAGATGCACCGAGTTCGCCGTCGGGACCGCCGTACTGCGAAATAATTATCTGTGCAAGTTTCGGATTCGGGTTTTTAATGTTAACGGGGTACTGAAGTTTTTTCTCATAGTTAAACATTTAATTGTCACTCCCTTCATATTGCCACGGCCACGGCTCTTTAAGCCATTCGCCGTTCTCACAGTCAGCCGATTTAAGACAGCCGAACTTTTCTTCATATTCTTTTTGTGCGCAGGCAACTTCTTTTTTATACTTTTCATACATGGAAAAAGCGGCACGGTCGTGCGGGTGGGTATCGAGGTATATATGAAGTTCCCACATTGTAAACTGCAGTGCCGAAAGTCGGTTAAGAAGCATTTTTTTATCATTCATGGCACTTACCTCCGAAAAAAGGCTTGTTAAGAGTCATAAACAAAGTGCCGTTTTTTAATGCTTCGTACGGGTTATATGTTGTTCTGTCAAGCTGGAACGGAACATAAGCCATGGTAACCGATGCATTCTTCGGGAATTTATCAAACGGGCACATATCGTTTGAATTAAGGCTGTTTTTAACAACATTCGCCGTTATTTCGGCAATGTCAAAATTCGCTTCGTTATTCACGGGAATTCTCCTTTTTATATTTTGCGGTATTTGTCACACCGCAGTATATATTACGCTGTAATAAATAAAATGTTACCGAGTTTCCGCAAGAAATTAAATTTGTTTTATTTCCCTCGGAATATTCGCTC
>JAZUHA010000170.1:0-1739 GCA_045641485.1 Acutalibacteraceae bacterium | reverse complement strand
TGTGACGAGATGAAAAAATCCTGTCACAGACCTTTTGTTATTATTTATTCAAGTAAAAATCAACCTACAAATTTAACAGTAAGTATTTTTTTGCCCGTTATTTCAAAATCTGCGAAGCCGTCTTTATTAAGGGTAAGCGGTTCAAGATCCTTTTCTTCAAGTGAAACAAGCTTTACTTCTTTCCACATTTTGCCGGAGTATGCCGGAAGCTCGAATTCCGCTTTCTGTCTTTCAAGCGGGCTTTGTGCTTTTTCTATGGGAGCAATACCGCCGTTAAGACGAACAGAGTTTTTAACGGTTTTATCAGACGGATTGAACAGCCTTACAACATAGCCCATACCGTCTTCACTGCGCTTTATACCGCTTACCGAAAGATTTTCGTCTTTAAGTTCAAGGAACGAATGAACAAGTTCGTTTTTGCCGTGGTCTGTGGGTGCAATCTGTGCAAGAGAAAGACCGAGGTTGAAACTTTCGGACTCTTTCCAGACATTGCCTTCTTCCCAATCACCGCAATGGGGCATAAATGCATAACGGAAACTGTTTTTACCGATGCACTGCGAGCCTTTATCTACGGAACTGTAGTCCTGCATATCGGAAGTTACGCATATACGGAGCGGGAAAGAACGGAGAAGCGAAAGATATACCGTTCTGTCGTCATCTTCGGCAACTTCATAAGCCTTTAAGCCCGTATTAAGAAGTGCCGCACCCTCTTTACCATCGGAAATATCAACGAAAGAGTTCATCGGATGTTCGCTCATCGGGATTTCATCATAAATGGTATAGTCGGGTTTTGCAACGGGGCGTTTTACAACATCAAACTGACCTTGTGCATAAACATAATCGGTATTTATACCCGTCGGGAATGCAACCTGGAAATAATGGTCTTCGGACTGATTATCTACGGTTGTTTCTACTTCTACATAACGGGCACCTTTTTTGAGGGTAATAACATTTTCAATCTTAAACGGATTGAGGTGTTTTGAACGGGTCTTTTCGTCCATTGCTCTGCCCTCGGGAAGAGCCCAGTCTATTACAACCTTATAAGAAACTTCTAATTCACCCTCGTGAAGAAGTGTGATTTTTGCGTTCTCGTTAAGAGTTGTAAATGTTTCGTCGTTTTCGGGTACGATATGCTCCCAGGGGTTACCTGTTTCGCCCGTATCTTTAAAGTATCCGAGACCTTTATAAAGTTTGCCGTTTTCTTTACAGAAAACATCATAAGTACCGTTTGCATTAAGAGTAACACGGAGATACTCATTCTCCATAGTCTGTGCATTTTTCTTTAATGTAACGGGATTTTTTGCACGAACCTTATAAAGAGGCTGAATTTTAAGAGTTTTATAACCCATAGCCGGAACATCATCCACATTAAGCATAACCGTGTACTGTTCGGTATGCAAAACATTTGCAACATCGTTGGGATTTTGTATAATCTCGGCATTTGCTTTTTTTGTTTTAAGTATCTGATATGTAAGTTCTTTGCCGTCTGTATCGGTAATCTTAAAACTGTCTGCTTTCCACTCTGCCGGAATTTCGAGAGTAACCTTTACGCACTCGCTTCTTTTAAACGGTGCCGGGTTAAATACAACAAGAGCCGCATCGTCTTTTGAGAAGGATTTAAGGTCAATATCGCCGGCAACATCCATATAAATCTTATAATCCATAATAATCAATCTCCAATAATTCTCACTTCGTGACAAATATCTATAGGACATGGCGGATCTGTTGAAAAATCCGCA
>JAZUHA010000169.1:0-14167 GCA_045641485.1 Acutalibacteraceae bacterium | reverse complement strand
GCCTCCGACTTCCCAAAAAAAGATATATGAATTTCTTGTTGAGCGTTCACAAGACGGTGTTCCGCCGTCAGTGAGGGAAATAGGTGCGGCGGTGGGTTTAAAGTCTACTTCATCCGTTCAGGCTAATCTCGATTCGCTCGAAAAAGCAGGTTACATAATGCGTGACCCTCTTTTAAAACGCTCTATACGTATTCTCGGTCAGGCGGAAAATGTTACTCACGTACCCGTTCTCGGTACTGTTACCGCCGGTATGCCCATTCTTGCCGTTGAGCAGATTGAGGGGTATATTCCGTATTCCGGCAGAGTATCCCGTGACAAACCGCTTTTTGCACTTAAAGTCCGCGGTGAAAGTATGATAAATGCCGGTATTCTCAACGGCGATGTTGTTATTGCCGAAAAAACGCCGTATGCCCAAAACGGCGAAATCGTTGTTGCGATGATTGAAAACGAAGCAACCGTTAAACGATTTTTTAAAGAAAACGGGCATTTTCGTTTACAGCCGGAAAATGATGAATTCCCTCCGATTATTTCAACGGAAGTTGCTATCTTAGGTAAGGTAGTCGCTCTTTTCAGGAATTATTAAGGTTTACCGCAGGTGAAAGCAGTTTTTTATAACTTAAATCCATACAAATTGCCCCGAGCGGAGCGGTAACAAGAATAGAGAGAACGGCAACGGATAAAACGATTTTTCCGCACGGAAGCCCCAAAGACAGAGGCACGGAGCCTATTGCCGCCTGAACGGTTGCTTTCGGAAGATATGCAATAACGCAGTAAAGTTTTTCTTTCTTGTTAAGGTTTGTTCCCGCGAGGCACAAAAGTACACCGGCAGAACGGAAAACGAGCGCAAGTAAAATCATAACAAGTGCGGCGGCGCCCGCTTTTAAAGTATATCTTATATCTACTGCGGCGCCCACAAGCACAAAAAGAATAATTTCGGCGGCAAGCCACAGTTTTCCGTATTTTTCCGATAAATCGGAAGAAAGTTCTTTGCGTGTTCTCATGGTTATTACACACGCCATACTCATTACGGCAAGAAGCCCCGAGACGGGAACGGTGCCTTCAAGCAGTGTTTCCGCCGTCATAAGCAAAAATGCAAATCCGAGTATAATGATTACTTTAAAACTCTGTCTTATAGAATCGTTACGCCTGTGAGCAAATTCAAACAGCCACGATATTAAAAATCCCGAAACCGCACCGAGAATAATTCCCGATACGATTGAAACGGGGATATTTACAAACTGCATTATATCGGCGCTTTTTCCCTGCGCCATACCGACAAATGCGGAAAACAGCACTATTACAAAAACATCGTCAAGCGAAGCGCCTGCAAGAATCAACTGCGGAATCTGTTTATTTGTACCGTAGTTTTCTTCTATAAGGCTTACCATTCTCGGAACTACCACCGCAGGAGAAACCGCACCCAGAACAGCACCCGTAATTGCCGCTTCCGTAACCGTTATGTGCAGAAGATACGGTGCAATTAAAACAAATGCGCCTATTTCAAATACCGCCGGCAAAAAAGACATTAAAATTGCCGGTCTGCCGACTTTTTTTAAATCACGTATATTTAAAGAAAGTCCGGCTTTAATAAGTATTATAATTAAAGCTATCTGCCGAAGTTCTGCCGATATGCCGAGTATTGCCGGGTCAAGATAATCCAAAACAAACGGTCCCGAAATAATACCCGTAACAAGCATACCGATTATTCTCGGCAGTTTTATTTTTTTACAGATAAAAGCGGCAAAAAGCCCTACAAGAAAAATTAAAGAAAGTGAAGACAGCATTTTAAACCCTCCGAAATAAAAAAGCCGATGATTCTGCAAATAATAAGCAGAAGTCATCAGCTGAAAGCGTTTCAGGTTTCCCTCGGGAGAACTTCATTCCCTTAAAAAGTATTATACTCTTTCAATAATAAATGTCAACAGAACTTTCTGTTTCATTTTTCATGTTTTTGTCGCTTTTCCAAGCGTTTTTGTTTAGGCTCGGGTAATTCGTCATACATTGCGGTAACAAGTTCTTTTAAAAACTCCTTATTGTCAACATCATCAACAAGAAGCATTTCTTTGCATATTTATACGGCAATTCATGCTCTGCCGAAGGCATTTTATATTATTTCAAAAAGCCTCGGTTTCATATAGATGCTTTCGTCTCTGATTTCACATTTTTCGGAAAGTTTATACAGAAGAATGCACAGTGCGGCAAGTGCGGACAATGTATTTTCGAGATTTGCATACATCATAACATTTCTTCCGCCCGCAAGAACGCCCGTTCTGTTATGTTTAAGTTCGTTATATTCTCTCCACCACGGCGGACTTTCCGCACCCGATACGCCGTAGCAGAATTTTGTAAACGGTCTTAAATGTATTTCGTCAAACGGAAAACGGGTTTTAATTTCCTTATCTCTGAATGACTTATCTTCATTGCAGATTTCAAGTATTCGTGACGGAACATTGTGACTTCCGTGGTTTTTATCGTTAACGAGAACTTGTGAAACGGAATCTATTTCACTGCATATACAAAGAATAAGTTTTAAATATTCGCCGGAAAATGTCGGATAGTTGTTTTTAGATACGGTAACATAATCGGCACTGTCAATAAAATCTTTTTCAAGAAGTTTGTATTCACGCCAGTAATTTGTAATAAAATTCTTTTCTTTTTTCGTTTTGCCCGATTCTTCGGTTATTTTGATTATTTCCTCTGCCATTTTATTTCTTCTTTCTTTGGGCTTTTAATCTTTCGGCATATTCTTTCTTTTCTTTTTCTTTTAAAATACGGCGTTCTTTTTCTGCTTTTCTTTCATCTTCGGCACGCTGTTTTGCTTCTTCGTACATATCGGTTATTTTTTCAAAATGAGAATAATTTTCCTTTTCGTCAAGAAGCCGTTTTGCGCTTAAATACGGTTTTGCGGCAGAATAATACAAAGAATGTGTTTTTGTAAGTTCTTTGATTTTTTTATTGAGTTCACGGCGTTCTTTACCGCTTTCTTTAAGCTGTCTTTTTATATCGGAGACAGCGTTTTTGTTTTTCTCTTTTTTCGCAGCATCAAGTTCGTCGTAAAGTTTTTTCTGCAAATCGTCAAGATATGCTTCTTTTTTGTCTGTTTCGTCAAATTGAGTCATATCAAAAGGCGTAAGCGTACCGCCGAATTTTTCACCTATTATTTTTTTACTGCGAAGTCTTGCGGCGGAACTTTCTTTCATTTCTTTACGGTAAAGTTTTTCTTCTTTTGTGTTCTTCGGAAGCGATTTTGCATTATTGAGAATATTATCGTCAACGCTGTTAAGTCCCGAAAGACCGCCTGCAACAATTTCTTCTGCTATACGGACTTTTTCAATAATAATATCCGTAGAGAATTTTTCTGTTTCTTTGTTTACGATTTTTGCAATTTCGATATTTTCGTTAAAAATACGGGCGTCTTTAAGTTCTTTTTTCGCTTTTTTAACGCTTTCTTTACCCGCTTTGGACTTTTTAACCTGCTTTATATACGCTTTTGCTTTTTTCAGGTCAACGGGAGTTTTGTTTTCAAATTCTTTTGCTTCTCTTATAATGTCAACCGCTTCCACAAGATCGCCGTCACGTAAAGTGTTGTTGCCGTAATCTTCAAACATCGCACGGATTTTGAGCACCTTAATCATTGCTTTCTGCTTAACCTCGGAAAGGTCATAAAAGAAATACGGTAAAACATTCATTGCCGCGCCTATTACGGAGGCAACAATAAGTATCGTCATTATATGTATGAAAATATCGCCGTCATAAAGAACGTCGTATTCGTTGAATTTGCCCGAAAGAAGTTCTTTTGCCTTATCTGCCGTAACAACGCCTTTTTCAAGAAGTTTTGCAACTTCCGGTTTTGTAAAAAGCGAAGCGGCGCTTTTTTCGTTAATTCCGCCTTTTTCGTAAAGTGCGGGAAGAACGGAACTTGTAAGAAGTGTTATAACCGTACCTATAAGCCCCACGGCGCTGAACATACCGTCTATTCTTTCGCCTGTTACATACTGCTGATAGTCACGGATATCGCCGTTAAGTGCGGGATTGAGAATATGTGCAAACGAGCCGACAACACCGTTTGCAAAAAGGCATATAAGCACAAGCCATATAACAAGTGACGGGTCCGCAAAACGGATAACGGGATACATAAGCGCAATAAACAAAATATTCAATGCGTTTGTAAAAATCAGAACATTTTTCTTGCCGAACCGTTTTATCATAAACGGCGCCATTAACATTCCCCAAAGTGAAGCATTACCGTAAACGGTTATTATAAGTGCATAACCGCCCGCACTACAAGCCGCCTGATAATTATACAGCCACCAAAGTACATTGCCGTACGCTCCCTCAAGAAAACCGAGCCAGCCTGCAAAAGAAATTACCCAGAAATATTTATTCTTTGCAACCGCTCTGAAAGCATCCGCAAAGCGCACCTGAATAACATGGGATTTTGCCTGAACGATTTTTTCGCTTACATTTACATATGCTATTATACCGATAAGCATACCTATTATGATTATGGGCGGATAGATATATCTGTATACTCTTAAATCGTTAAGAGTATCCTGACCCGTAATAACCTTTGCAAGTATCGGAACTATTGCGTTTATTATTGACGGTGCTATAGAATCGGCAACCGCTTTTATTGAACTTACATTTGCCCGTTCCTGCGAATTTGGTGAAAGTACAACGACATAGTTGTTGTATACTTCGTAAAAAAACTGGTAAAAGAATTGGAAACCTATATTGAAAAGAAGAACTACAACGCAGGCGGCGTTTTCGCTCATTTTTTCATACGGCATCCACACAAAGCCTATACCGAGTACGGCCGTGGGAATACCCATAGACATTAAATAAGGTCTGTATTTACCTTTTTTGTTTCTTGTGTTGTCTATTATATTTGCTCTTAATGCCGTAAACGGAAACGAAACAAGTACAGCCAATATATAAATAAAATAAAGTTTTGAGGGGCTTATTCCGATAACATTACCTATAAGGTTATTACCTACGCCCAAAATCATACCCTCAACGCAGGTAAGCAGTGCTTTAAAACCTATGCCGCCGCCTGCGAGAGAAGCAATTTCTTTATAATTCATATAGTTGCCGAGCGGCGGAATTTTCCAGTATGTTTTAACCTTTGAAATGCCGTCTTTTACAGTGTCCTTAAAATTCATTTCGCACCTCCGAATAAATACAATTAAATATACCACATTTTATGTATATTTCACACTTGATTTTTAACACAAATTTTTTAAATTTCACTTATTGAATTTGCACAAAAACCGTTAATTTATATAAAAAACAATAAAAATAATTAAAGTTTTCATAACATTCTGTGAATTTTCAATAATTAATTGTAAAAATTCTGATTTTTGTTGACAAATACATAAATAAAGATTACAATGTAAAAAAACGAAGACCGAAAAGAAGTAGTCGTTTATTTTGGGTTTCAGAGAGTTGCCGTTCGGTGCAAGGCAATAACCGAAAGAACGGTGAATACATTTCGTGAGTTGCATACCGAAAAGTTTTTTGAGTAGGCTATGTCGGGCGTGCCCGTTACAGCACTATGATATCGGCATTTTGCCCGTATCTGAGAGGTCGGCTTTTTGCCGGCAATAGAGGTGGTACCGCGGTAAGTATTTATCGCCCTCTGCTATAATACGGCAGAGGGCGTTTTTGTTTATCCTCTGCAAGAAAAGGAGATTGTTAAAATGACTATTATCGAAGCACTTGAACAGAATGCGGCACATTTTGCCGACGAAACCGCTCTTGTGGAAATCAATCCGAAGCTCGAAACGGAAAGCCGTGTTTCGTGGCGTGAATATTCTCTTATTCAGCCCAAGCCCGGCGAGCCTTTCCGCCGTGAAATCACCTGGAAAGAATTTGATGTTAAGGCAAATAAATTTGCAAACCTTTTGCTTACAAAAGGTTGCAAAAGAGGCGACAAAATTGCTATTCTTATGATGAATTCCATAGAATGGCTTCCGATTTATTTCGGTATTTTAAAAGCCGGTGCAATAGTTGTTCCGCTTAACTATCGCTATACGGCAGATGAAATAAAATACTGCCTTGAAAAAGCGGATTGCTCCATGATAGTATTCGGTCCGGAATTTATCAGCCGTATGGAAGATATCTGTGACCATATCCCATTTATTTCATATATGTTTTATGTCGGTGAGGACTGCCCGTATTTTGCAGACAGTTACGAAAGAATGATTGGCTTCTGTTCTTCACATTCACCGAAAATTCAGTTAACCGAAGACGATGATGCGGCTATTTACTTCTCATCAGGTACAACGGGCTTCCCGAAAGCCATTCTTCACCCCCACAGAAGTCTTATTCACTCCGCAAGAACAGAGCAGAATCACCACAAACAGTCACACGACGATGTTTTTCTTTGCATTCCGCCCCTTTACCATACAGGTGCAAAGATGCACTGGTTCGGCTCACTTCTTGTAGGCGGTAAAACGGTAATATTGAAGGGTATTAAACCGCAGTGGATTTTTGATGCCGTTTCAAAAGAAAAATGCTCAATAGTATGGCTTCTTGTTCCGTGGGCACAGGATATTCTTGATGCTATAGACAGCGGTGAACTCAATCTTTCGGATTATGAACTTGACCAATGGAGACTTATGCACATAGGTGCTCAACCCGTTCCGCCGTCACTTATCCGCCGTTGGACAGATAAATTCCCGAAACATCAGTATGATACAAACTACGGTCTTTCCGAATCTATAGGTCCCGGCTGTGTTCACCTCGGTACTGAAAATATTCATAAAGTAGGCGCAATAGGTAAAGCAGGCTTCGGCTGGACAGCAATAATCGTAGACGAAAATGCTCAACCCGTAAAAAGAGGAAATGTCGGTGAACTTTGTGTTAAAGGTCCCGGCGTTATGAAATGCTACTACAAAGACGAGGAAGCCACAAACCAGGTTAAATTCGGCGAATGGCTACGCACCGGCGACATGGCCATGGAAGACAGTGACGGATTTATTTACCTTGTTGACCGTAAAAAAGATGTTATTATTACGGGCGGTGAAAATCTCTACCCCGTACAGATAGAAGATTATCTCCGTGCAAACAATGCAATTAAAGATGTAGCGGTAATAGGTCTTCCCGACACCCGTCTCGGTGAAATTGCCGCAGCAATCATTGAAGTTAAAGAGGGCTTTTCTTTAACAGAAGAAGAAGTTAACGAGTTCTGCACAAAACTTCCCCGTTACAAACGCCCCCGTGCCGTAATATTCGACAAGGTTCCCCGTAATCCCACCGGCAAAATAGAAAAACCGAAACTTCGTGAAAAATACTGCGGTAAGGCACTTGTAGCACAGCAGATAGAATTTAAAGAAGAGGTAGTAAAAAATGAGCAGTAAAAAACTTTTGCTCGGAAATGAAGCAGTTGCAAGGGGCGCTTATGAAGCAGGCGTACGCTTTGTTTCATCTTACCCCGGCACTCCGAGTACCGAGATTACCGAATGTATGGCAAAATTCCCGGAAAATGAAGTTTATGTAGAATGGGCGCCTAATGAAAAAGTTGCGGCAGAAGCCGTAATAGGAGCGGCCATAGCAGGCGGCAGAGCAATGAGTTGCTGTAAACACGTCGGATTGAACGTTATGGCAGACCCCGTTTTTACAGACAGTTACATAGGTGTAAACGGCGGTGCTGTTTTCTGTGTTGCAGATGACCCCGGTATGCACTCCTCTCAAAACGAGCAGGATTCCCGTCATTATGCAAAAGCCGCAAAAATCCCGATGCTTGAGCCCTCCGATTCCGAGGATTGCCGTGATTTTACAAAACTTGCGTTTTCTTTAAGTGAAGAATTTGACACTCCCGTATTTATCCGTCTTTCAACAAGAGTTTCTCATTCACAGAGCCTTGTGGAATTAAATGAGCGTGAAGAAACTCCGTTAAAGGACTATGAAAAAAATATTCCCAAAAATGTTATGATGCCGGCTATGGCGGTAAAACGCCATGTAGTTGTTGAAGAAAGAACAAAAGCTTTAGAGGAATATGCCGAAACTTCTCCGATTAACAAAATCGAATTAAACGGCAGTGATACAGGCGTTATAACTTCCGGCATTTCTTACGAATATTCCAAAGAAGCATTGGGCGACAAGGTAAACTACCTTAAATTGGGTATGGTTTTCCCGATTTCCGAAAAACTTGTTAAGGATTTTGCCTCAAAATGCAAAAAGATTTTCGTTATAGAAGAACTTGACCCGGTTATCGAAGAAACCTGCAAGGTCTTCGGAATAGACGTCATCGGCAAAGAAGTATTTACTCTTTTGGGTGAATATACCCCCAAAATGATTAAAAAAGCCGTTCTCGGTGAAGACTGTGCGAAGTTTAATTCCCCGGAAGAAAATATCCCCGCCCGTCCTCCCGTACTTTGCCCGGGCTGCCCACACAGAGGCACGTTTTATGTTCTTAAAAAACTCGGTCTTACCGTTTCGGGTGATATCGGTTGTTATACTCTCGGCGCAGTGGCACCGCTTTCATCGGTTGATTCAACAATCTGTATGGGTGCTTCCGTAAGTGCCGCACACGGTATGGCAAAAGTCAGAGGAAAAGAGTTTAACAAAAAACTTGTTTCCGTTATAGGCGATTCAACATTTATGCATTCAGGCATTACCGGACTTTCCGATATAGTATATAACAAGGGTGCAAATACCGTTATCATTCTCGATAACTCAATAACGGGTATGACAGGTCATCAGGACAACCCCACAACGGGCAAAACAATAAGAGGCGAAGCAACAAAGCAGGTAAATCTCATTAAACTTTGCGAAGGTCTCGGAGTTGAACATATAGTTGTAGCAGATCCGTTTGATATCAAAAACTTTGAATCTGTTGTAAAAACGGAAGTTGAAAGAGACGATGTTTCCGTTATTATCGCACAGCGCCCGTGTGCTTTGCTTAAAACCGTTAAATATACGGGTCACTGCGAAGTAAATACGGAAAAATGCAAAAAGTGCAAAATGTGTATGAAACTCGGTTGCCCGGCTATAAGCGTAAATAAAGAAACCGGCGCCGTAAGTATAGATAAAACACAGTGCAACGGCTGTTCTCTCTGCACGGGAGTTTGTCCGTTCGGCGCTATAGAAAAGAAAGATTGAGGAGGTAAAATCATGAGTAATTCCGTAAATGTAATGATTGTCGGCGTAGGCGGTCAGGGAACTCTTCTTGCCTCCCGTATTCTCGGAAACACGGTTATCCGTGCAGGGTATGACGTTAAGGTTTCGGAAGTTCACGGTATGAGTCAGCGCGGCGGAAGCGTTGTAACTTATGTTAAATACGGTGATAAAATCAATTCTCCGATTATCGACAACGGCGAGGCCGATATTATACTTGCTTTTGAAAAACTCGAAGCATACAGAGCATTACCGTTTTTAAAAGACGGCGGAAAAATGATTGTAAACGACCAGCAGATAAACCCCATGCCCGTTATTACGGGTGCCGCAGAATATCCCGAAAACATAATTGAAAAATTAAAAAACAAAGTAAGTGTTACCGTTGTCGATGCTCTTTCGCTTGCAACGGAAGCGGGAAGTTTTAAAGCCGTAAATGTTGTGCTTATCGGTATTCTTGCAAAAAACACAGATATTCCTTATGAGGAATGGATTGAAACAATAAAAACCACGGTACCCGAAAAATTTCTTGCAATTAATTTAAAGGCATTTGAACTCGGATACAATCTGTAAAATAACAGGAGGGGAATTGTTATGAAAAAAGACAGTCCTTTGATTTTAAGAATAATTGTTTACCTTGTAGGTATAACAATAATCGCACTCGGAATAAATGTTTCCAAAATGTCCGCACTCGGAATTTCTCCCGTAAGTTCCATTCCCGGTGCGATAAATGCAAAATTTCCGTCGGTATCTCTCGGCGGAGCGGTAATAATTATTTATATAATTCTTGTGCTTTTGCAATTGGCGGTATTAAGAAAGAATTTTAAAGCGATAAGTTTTCTCGGCGTGCCGATTTCAATTATTTTCGGTATAATCGTTGACTTTATCGGAAACAAAGAATTTCTTATAAATATTGCAGGCATTCCGTTAAGTCAGCATAAATTTCACGGTTTACTTGAAAACTTCCCGATACCGCAAAATGTTGTTATGCAGTTTGTTTACCTCATTTTAAGTATAATTATTATCGGTATCGGTGTAAGCATTTACCTTAAACCGTCTCTTACTCCCATGCCGGCAGAAGGTCTTGCCGCCGCAATTTCACAGCTTACCGGAAAAGTTTTCGGCAACTGCAAAACAGCAGTCGACGTAGGTCTTATTACAACAGCCGCAATTTTCCAGCTTGTAACATTCGGCATAGGCTCGTTTATGATAGGCAAAGGCGTTGTGGGTATAGGCACGATTATTTCGGGATTTTGCGTTGGTCAGGTTGTTAAATTTATTAACAAAACTACCGGAAAATTATTTAAAAATTAACTTGTCAGAGGTAGTAAATTTATGCCTTACAGAGATAAAAATATCGAAACGCTCCCGAGAGAGGAACTTAAAAAACTTCAAAGCGAACGGCTTTGCAGACAGATTAAAACTTCTTACGAAAATGTTGAGTGCTTCAGAAACAGAATGAATGAAAAAGGGCTTAAACCCGAAGATATCAAAGGTACGGAAGATCTTTACAAGGTTCCCTTTTCATACAAAAAAGATTTACGGGATTACTATCCTTACGGCCTTTTCGCCGTTCCTATGGAAGAAGTTGTAAGAACTCACGCTTCATCCGGCACTACCGGCAAAAGAATAGTCGTAGGCTACACGGAAAACGACCTCTGTATGTGGTCGGAGTGTATAGCGAGAATGCTCACGGGTATAGGTGTTACAAATAAAGATATCGTTCAGATTTCTTTCGGATTCGGTCTGTTTACGGGCGGCTTCGGCGTTCTTTCGGGTGTGCAGAGAACGGGCGCAACCGTTGTGCCGATTTCATCGGGAAACACCGCTTTGCAAATTCAGACAATGATTGATTTCGGTGCTACCGTACTTTGCTGTACTCCGTCTTATGCTATGTATCTTGCGGAAGAAATAGAAAAGCAGGGCGTAAAAGACAAATTAAAACTTCGTGTGGGTATTTTCGGGGCGGAACCGTGGAGCGAAGATATGCGCAAAAAAATCGAAAGCGGTCTTAATATTAAAGCTTACGATATTTACGGACTTTCCGAGGTTATGGGACCGGGCGTTTCGTGCGAATGCGAAATGCAGAACGGTATGCACGTGTGGGAAGATAATTTTATAGTTGAGATTATCGACCCCGAAACAGGCGAAGTTTTGCCGGAGGGCAGTACGGGCGAACTTGTATTCACATCTCTGACAAAAGAAGCGTTTCCCGTTATCCGCTACCGTACAAGGGATATATGCTCACTCATAAAAGAACCATGCGAATGCGGAAGAACTCACATACGAATGAACAAGCCGTCGGGCAGAAGCGATGATATGCTGATTATAAGAGGCGTAAATGTATTCCCGTCACAAATCGAAGAGGTTCTTTTAAAAGTCAGCGGAAATACGATTACTCCCAATTATCAGATTATCGTTGACAGAGTTAACAATAATGATACATTCGATATAAATGTAGAAATGAGTGAAGAGTTCTTTAACGAGGATATTGATGTTAAGACAATAGAAAAGTTTGAAAAAACCGTAGTTTCTGAACTTCGCAATACTCTCGGAATAGGAGCAAAAGTACATCTTGTAAACCCGAAAAGCATTGAACGAAGCGAGGGCAAGGCAAAGCGTGTTATTGACAACCGCAAAATATAGGGGGATTTGTTATGATAATAAAACAGGTTTCTGCATTTATAGAAAACAAAAAAGGCAGACTTTGCGAAGCTACTCACGTCCTTGCAAAAAACGGTATTGATATCAGTGCTTTGTCACTTGCGGATACTGCTGAATTCGGCGTATTAAGACTTATTGTAAACGACCCGGAAAAAGCAAAAACTTTACTTAAGGAATCGGGTATGGTAGTCCGTGTTTCAAGAGTTATTGCCGTTGCCATGGACGATGTTCCCGGCGGTGCCGTTGCCATTCTCGATATTCTTTCCGAAAGAAATATAAACATAGAATATATGTATGCCTGCGTCGGAAAAGAAACCGGCAAGGCACTTATGGTTTTAAGAACAGACGATATTGACGGTACGGAAGATATCTTGCACAAAAACGGATGCAGTGAAATCAGCCCTGCCGATATTTACAGAATATAAGGTGACAAAAATGGAATTAACCGTTTCAAACAGAATGAGCAAAATGAAAGGCTCCGCCATAAGAGAAATTTTTAAATATGCTTCAAACCCAGAAATTATTTCTCTTGCCGGCGGAAATCCGGCACCGGAACTTTTTCCGAATGAAGAACTTGCGGAAATAGCAAACGAACTTCTTATTAAAGAGCCCGTACTCTCTTTGCAGTACGGCGTTACCGAAGGGTATACACCGCTTCGTGATGCAATAAAAGAACGAATTAAAAGAGTAGAAAACATAGGCAACGAAAATGACGACCTTATCGTTGTTTCCGGCGGTCAGCAGGGAATTGAACTTACAACAAAGGTGCTTGTAAATGAGGGCGATACAGTAATAGTTGAGGAGCCGAGTTTTATCGGTGCTACAAACGCTTTCCGTTCATACGGTGCAAAACTTGCCGGCGTTCCCGTAGAAGAAGACGGCATGGACCTTGAAGCATTGAAAAAAGTAATTGCCGAAAATAAAAATGTTCGCTTTATTTATACAATTCCCACATTCCAAAACCCTATGGGCGTTACAATGAGTGTGGAAAAAAGAAAAAAACTTTACGAAATTGCAAAGCAGAACAATATTTTTATTCTTGAGGATAATCCGTACGGCGAACTTACATTTGACGGAGTAAAAACTCCGACAATAAAATCCATGGATACGGATAATATCGTTATTTACAGCGGCTCTTATTCAAAAATTCTTGCTCCCGGACTTCGTATAGGCTATCTTGTTGCAAATAAAGACCTTATGTCGAAAATTATTGTTGCAAAGCAGGTAAGTGATGTTCATACTCCCATGCTTCCTCAACTTCTTGCATTTGAATTTATGAAACGTCACGACCTTGACGGGCTTATTGAAAAAATGAGAAAAACTTATGCCCGTAAATGTAAAGTGATGCTTGATGCTATGGACAAATATTTCCCGGAAGGCGTTACATTCACAAGACCGGGCGGCGGACTTTTTATATGGTGCGACCTCGGTGACGATACAGACACCATTGTTCTTGCCAAAAAAGGAATAGAAAACAAAGTTGCTTTCGTTCCCGGCAGTACATTTATGGCAGATATGGAAAAACCCTGCTCTGCTTTCAGACTTAATTATTCAACCGTAAGCGACGAAAAAATCGTTGAAGGAATTAAAAGGCTTGCCGAAATTTTACCGGCAGAAAAGCAGGATTAGTTTCAAATCAAATTTTTGAAAAAACGAGCGCAAAAATAAAATAACCGGTTTATTGTTCTGCTTAAATCAGATTGATAAACCGGTTTTCGTAATTCTTAAATACAAAATAAAGAAAAAGAACCACCCCGTTATGGTGGTTCTTTTTATGTCGGCATCGCCCTATCTTCCCAAGCAGCTGCCCGCTAAGTATTTTCGGCACTGTTGAGCTTAACTACCGTGTTCGGAATGGGAACGGGTGGACCCTCAACGCCATCAACACCGACTATAATCTCGTGTTATACGCACGTGATAAACATATTAAAAATGGTGACCCGTACGGGATTCGAACCCATGTTGCCGGCGTGAGAGGCCGGAGTCTTAGGCCGCTTGACCAACGGGCCGAATAAATGGTGCACCTTCAGGGACTCGAACCCTGGACACCCTGATTAAGAGTCAGGTGCTCTACCAACTGAGCTAAAGGTGCATATAACTCGTTACAGGGTTTTAAATTACACCCTGAAAACTGAACAAAGAGAAAGCGAAAGAAGAACGAAATGGTCAAGCCCTCGACCTATTAGTACTGCTTAGCTGAACACGTCACCGTGCTTACACACGCAGCCTATCAACCTCATAGTCCTTGAGGGGTCTTACTAACTTAAGTTATGGGAAATCTAATCTTGGAGATGGCTTCACGCTTAGATGCTTTCAGCGTTTATCCAAACCGCACATAGCTACTCGGCCGTGCCACTGGCGTGACAACCGATGCACCAGCGGTGCG
>JAZUHA010000168.1:0-2863 GCA_045641485.1 Acutalibacteraceae bacterium | reverse complement strand
CTAAAGTCTTGTCTTCCTAAGCCCGCTTGGCCTCCGACTTCCGACTTTTTCAATGAAATTGCGGATTGCGGCGGCAGGATAGCCACGCCTTCTCATACCGCAGATTGTCGCCATTCTCGGGTCGTCCCAGCCGCTTACCGTTTTTTCGGTTACAAGACGTATATTTTTTCTTTTACTTGTAATGCAGTAATTGATGTTAAGGCGGGCAAATTCAATCTGTCTCGGCGGTTCTTTAAATCCGCCTACCTGCTCAATAAACCAGTTATAAAGAGGTCTGTGGTTTTCAAATTCCAAAGAGCAGAGAGAATGTGTAACGCCTTCTTTTGCATCTGAAAGCGGGTGTGCAAAATCGTACATCGGATATACGCACCATTTGTTTCCCGTCTGATGATGCTCAATATGTGCAATTCTGTAAATAACGGGGTCACGCATATTCATATTGGGAGAAGCCATATCTATTTTTGCTCTTAAAACCTTGCTTCCGTCGGGGAATTCACCGTCTGTCATTCTTTTAAATAAATCAAGGTTTTCTTCTGTGCTTCTGTCACGGTACGGGCTGTTTTTACCGGGCTCCGTAAGAGTTCCTCTGTATTCTTTCATCTCTTCCGGTGAAAGGTCGCAAACATAAGCCTTGCCGTCTTTTATGAGTTTTATTGCACATTCGTAAATAAAATCAAAATAACTTGAAGCAAAAAGGCATTTATCCCATTTAAAGCCGAGCCACTCGATATCTTCTTTTATGGATTCCACATACTCAAGGTCTTCTTTTGCGGGATTTGTATCGTCAAGACGGAGGTTGCACACGCCGCCGTATTTTAAAGCCGTCATAAAATCTATGCAGATGGCTTTTGCATGACCTATATGAAGGTAGCCGTTAGGTTCCGGAGGAAAACGGGTTTGAACATGGGTTTTTACTCCGTCACGCAATTCTTCGTCAATAATATCGTGTATGAAATTACTCATACCTTCTGTTTTAATTTCTTCCATATTTTAAACTCCTTAAAGGGATTTTAAAGTGTTTTCGAGTCTTTCGGCAACGGTTTCTTTACCGAGGATTTTCATAATCATATAAAGGTCGGGAGTGTTTTTCTTTCCGGTTACGGCAAGACGTATTACGGAGGAGACATCGCCTATATGACCTTTAAATAATTCGGGATTTTTCTTGTATTCTTTAACATTCGGAGTAAATCCGAGAGGCTCGCACAAATCTTTCATTTTAGAGAACCAGGTGTCTTTATCGTCACATTCATCAAAGACTTTTTTGTATTCCGTAAGAATATTTTTTGCATCTTCTTTTTGAATATTTTCCGGTAAGACAAAAGACGGTGTGTAATATTCATCGAACATATAGGAGAAATATTCCTTAACCTCGTTCCATTTTGCTATATCCTTACGGGGTTTCGGATTTTCTCTGTCGATATTTACAATCTGCTTTGAACGGTCGGGGTTTTTGGTGAAAACATTGTAAAACTCCGCATCATATTCTTTTGCCCACTCCGAAATGCAGTTATATACAGTTTCGGCATTCATAACCGAAATAACATTTTTACTTACATCCGCAAGTTTAACGAGGTCAAAAAGACAACCGCTCGGACTCATTTTTTTGAGGTTGAACGGAAATTCATCAAGTGAAGATTTTGCATTTGCTTTTCGCCAATCTTCAAAAGTTGAATTGATAAGAGTAAGAAGATATTCCGTTATACTTTCTTTCGGATAACCCGCCTCAAAGAAATAACTTACGGCGGCTTCAGGGTCTTTTCTTTTGGAAATCTTGCGTTTGTTGCCGTCGTCTTCATCTATTTTCATAACCTGTGAAACGTGTGCGTATTTGGGAACTTTAAATCCGCATGCTCTGAAAAGGGCAATATGTTTCGGAACGGATGAGAGCCATTCTTCCGCACGGATAACAAGATTGGTTCTCATAAAGTGGTCATCACAAACGTGAGCAAAGTGATAAGTGGGAATGCCGTCTGACTTTAAAAGAACTTCGTCTATGACATTTTCGGGCATTTCTATTTTGCCTCTTATAATATCGTCAAAAGTTATTCTTTTATCCTCACTGCCGTTTGAACGGAAACGAAGTACATAGGGCTTGCCCGATTTAATGTTTTCTTCGATTTCATTCATTGTAAGATTACGGCATTTTGCATATTTACCGAAATATCCGGTTATTAAAGCACCGTCTTTTTCCTGCTGTTCTCTTAAAGCGGAAAGTTCGTCCGAAGTGCAGAAGCAGGGGTATGCAAGACCGTTTTTAACAAGTTCCTTTGCAACCGTGTGATAAACGGAGGCACGAAGACTTTGTGTATAAGGACCGTAATCGCCGCTTTCCGTTCCGTAGCCGGTAACACCCTCTTTAAATTCTATACCGAACTGCTTAAAACCGTCAATAATTGCGGAAACACCATCGGATATTTCTCTTTTCTTGTCGGTGTCTTCAATTCGTATGTAAGTAATGCCCTTTGAAACACGGGCGGCAAGAATATTGACAAGAGCCGTGTAAAAAGCACCGATATGTAAATATCCCGTCGGGCTGGGAGCAAAACGGGTGACCTTTGCCCCCTCCGGAAGAGTTCTTTCGGGGTACTTGATTTCAAGGTCGTTTACAGTTCCCGTAACATCGGGAAAAAGAAGTTCCGCAAGTTTTTCGTAATCGTAATCCATATATTTCACCTTATAATCGAAATAAATATTTTCCTGACTTCCTATTATGACAGAATTTTACCGAAGTATCAAGTATTATATAAGAAAAATTTGCATTATAATGAAAAATTATTGACAACATTTATTTATTGGGGTAAAATTCTATTATCGGTAAAATGGGCAGTTGCGTAAACTTTTTTGTTTATGAGGAAAGTCCGGG
>JAZUHA010000167.1:0-6893 GCA_045641485.1 Acutalibacteraceae bacterium | reverse complement strand
ATACTCTGCCATGGTAAGCCCCGTAAGAGCAACTCTCATACGGCTTCCCGATGGCTCATTCATCTGACCGAAAGCAAGTATGGCTTTATTTATAACTCCGCTTTCGTTCATATCGTTCATAAGTTCGTTACCCTCACGGCTTCTTTCGCCTACGCCTGTAAAAACGGAATAACCGCCGTGATTTACGGCTATATTATGAATCATTTCCATAATAAGAACTGTTTTGCCTACACCGGCACCTCCGAAAAGACCGATTTTTCCGCCTTTTGTATACGGAACGAGCAGGTCAATAACCTTTATACCCGTTTCAAGTATTTCGGTAGCGGGCTTCTGCTCACTTAATGACGGCGCTTTTCTGTGAATACTACGTTTTTCTTCCGAATTTATTTCACCTTTACCGTCTATCGGTCTGCCGAGAACATCGACAACTCTGCCTATTACACCGTCGCCTACCGGAACTTTTATTCCTTCGCCGTCTGCCGTTACCGAAAGACCGCACCGAAGTCCTTCGGTCGCCTCAAGTGCTATTGAGCGGACTGTTTCGTTATCAATATGCAGTGCAACTTCAAGATGCTTATTGTATTCGTCAACAACAAGCAGACTGTTAATAGGCGGTATCTTGTCTTTAAAACGCACATCAACAACAGGTCCCGATATTTTTACAACAGTTCCTTTATATTTTTCAGACATATTGTCCTGAACCTTTCTTTTAAAGTAATTATACGGCTCCCGCCTCGGTAGCGGCGGCAATTTCCGTAATTTCGTTTGTTATTTGCAACTGTCTTGCGGAATTAAGTTCCTTATACAGTTTTTCCGTCATCTCATCGGCATTTTTCGTAGCGTTCTGCATAGATGTCATTCGGGCAATATTCTCACTTGCCGCAGACTGCATAAATACATCGTACATAAACCCCGTTACATAATGATAAACAAGATGTTCAAACACATTTTCAACAGACGGCTCGTAAATAACACGGGAAAAATAGTTTCTTTCACTTTCCACATCCGAAAAATCCGACTGCAAAAGAGGCAAAAGCCTTTCGCATCTTGTCTTTTGTACCGCCGAATTTACAAATTCCGTATACACCACAAATACTTCGTGATAATCGTTCGTAAGATAAAGTTGAATAAGTCTTTCGGCAACCTGCGTTGCAAGATTTAATGTGGGGTGTTGCGAAGCGCCGAACCATGTATGCTCGGGTGCAATACCTGCCTGTTTAAAAAGTTTATCACCCTCGAGCCCCAGGGAAATTACAAGAGGATTTTCATAATCTTCCATTCTTTTCAGAGCGGCTTTTACAACATCATTATTATATCCGCCGCAAAGACCTTTATCGGAAGACACGACAACAAACACGGCTGATCCGAGCCCGTTATCCTCTGTATATTTATTTCTTATTCCGCTTTCATTTGCCGTCAATAAAACATCATTTATAGTTGCACGGAGTCTTTTCATATAAAGAAGATTAAAATCAATATTTTCCATTGCTTTTTTCATTCGTGAAGTTGAAAGCAGATACATGGCATTAGTAATCTGCCGTGTTTCCTGAACGGCTTTGAGATGCTGTTTTATTTCATTTGCATTACTCATAATGTTTCACCGAAAGCGGAAATTGCTTTAATGAGAGTTTCTTCCGAAGAATTTGTCATATCGCCGGTATCAAGAATACTTTTTTCCGCTTCTCTGCAGTTTTCTTTTAAATAAGTAAGAAGACTTTTGCTGACTTCTTTAATATTTTTAATTTCGATATTATCGAAAAAGCCTTCTTTATATGCAAGAAGAAGCGAGGTTTGAGAAAACAAGTCAAGCGGTTCTCCCTTACCCTGCTTTAAGATGGTTGTAAGAACTTCGCCTCTTTTAAGCATCTTTTTTGTGGTTTCGTCAACATCACTGCCGAAACGGGTAAACACCGCCATTTCACGGTATTGAGAAAGTTCTATTCTTAAAGTGCCGGAAACCTTTTTCATAGCGCCGTGCTGTGCCGCTCTGCCCACACGGGAAACGGAAAGCCCCGTATTTACGGCAGGTCTTACACCGCTGTGAAAAAGTTCGCTTTCAAGATATATCTGACCGTCTGTTATGGATATAACATTAGTGGGAATATATGATGAAATATTGCCGCCCATCGTTTCGATTATCGGTAATGCGGTTATGGAACCGCCGCCGTTTTCACGGGAAAGGCATGCACTTCTTTCAAGAAGTCTTGAATGAAGATAAAACACATCACCGGGATATGCTTCTCTTCCCGGAGGTCTGTGAAGAAGAAGTGACATTGCACGGTAAGCTACGGCGTGCTTTGAAAGGTCGTCGTATATTACGAGAACATCTTTTCCCTCTTCCATAAAACTTTCGGCAAGGGAACATGCGCAGTAAGGTGCAAGATACTGCGTTGCCGGACTGTCGGAAGCCGTAGAAGCCACAACTACACTATAGTCCATAGCGCCGTTTTTCTTTAATGTTTCTATAACATACGAAACATTGGAGGCTTTCTGACCTATGGCGCAGTAAACACATATAACACCCGTCTTTTTCTGATTGAAAACAGCATCAAGCGCTATTGATGTTTTACCCGTCTGTCTGTCGCCTATTATAAGTTCCCTTTGTCCTCTGCCTATGGGAATCATACTGTCTATTGCAAGTATACCAGTTTCAAGCGGAGTATCTACAGCCCGTCTGTCGATAATGGTGGGAGCCGGTCTTTCGGCGGGAAGAAATTTATCTTCCTGCAAAGGTTTCCCGTCAAGCGCTCTGCCTATGGGGTCTATTACCCTGCCCAAAAGTTTGCTGCCCACGGGAATTTCGGCAACTCTGCCCGTTCCTTTGACTTTATCGCCCACAGATACCGTGTCGCCGCTGTCAAAAAGGACTGCGCCCACGCCGCTTTCTTCCAAATCAAGCGCCATTCCGAAAACGCCGCCCTCAAACTCAAGAAGTTCACCGTAAAGTCTGCCACCGAGCCCCGTTACCTGCGCAACGCCGTCGCCTACCTTTGAAACAACGCCGTAATCATAAGAAACGGGCGAATATTTAAAACTGTCTATTCTGTTTTTTAAGAATTTACTTATTTCGGAAACTCTTTCTTCTGACAAGAAAATGCCCCCTTACTGATTTACTGTATGTTTTTTCAGAACATCTGATTTTGTTTTTAAAGAATTGTCATATACAGTGCCGTTTATTGTAAGAATAAAACCGCCTATTATACCGTCATCAACCGTTTTTGTAAATGAGATTTCGTCACGGTATTTTTCTTTTACACCGTTTATAAGCATATTGTATGTTTCGTCACTCATATTGGAAGGGACGGTAACCGATGCTTTAATCACTCAAGTCACCCTGCCCCTCAAAAGAGTTCAAAAAATCCTCTACTGCTTTTTTATTGTCTTCGTCGTTAACTTCACGGCAAAGAACTTTTTCGGAAGCGTCAAACACAAGAGAAATAATATCACTCTTTGCTTCTTCCATAAGTTTTTTGCGTTCATCTTCCGCTTTCTTTTCGGCGTTTACGGTAATAAGTTCCGCTTTTTTCCGTGCTTCGCCGATAATAACGGCAGATTGCTTTTCTGCTTCTTTTATTCCTTCTTTAACCGATTCTTCCTTTGCCTTTTCGCTTTCCTTAAGCAGCTTGTTATATTCACCGATTTTTTCTTCACACTCTTCACTTAAACGGAGTGCATTTTCTTTTTCGGCTGTAACTTTTGCCGTTCTTTCGTCCATAAATTTCTTTACGGGTTTATAGGCGAGTTTTCTTACAACAAAGAAAAGCACAAGTATGTTTATGATATTTATTGCAATATCAACAAGCATTTCCTTTGATAAATCCATAAATAATTCCGCCTTTCGTTATTTTGCCGTTCTTTTTAAAATTTAGAAGACAT
Source organism: Acutalibacteraceae bacterium (assembly GCA_045641485.1). GTDB lineage: Bacteria > Bacillota > Clostridia > Oscillospirales > Acutalibacteraceae > DTU089. Next base: position 3,017 of record JAZUHA010000167.1, on the reverse strand, counting down.
AATAAGAGCAACAACGAAAGCGTAAATTGCCGTTGATTCGGCAAGGGCGCAGCCGAGAAGCAAAACCGTCTGAATTTTACTTGCCGCTTCGGGCTGACGGGAAACAGCCTCAACAGCCTTCGCAGTTGCAAAACACATTCCGAAACCGGCACCCAAAAGTGCAAGTGCTAAACCGAATAATTCCATAATACTCTCTCCTTATGCAGATTTTTCTGCTTTTTTATTTTTTATTTTTTTCTGTTTTTCTTCGCCCTCCATCGCTTCATCTATAAATGTAAGCGAAAGAGTAACAAATATATACGCCTGAATAAGCGGGTGGAAAAGATTGAAATAAAGCCCTGCTATTGCAGGAAGTCCCGATGCATATCCACCGAGTGCGCCTTTTAACAAATCCATAACTATCATTCCGCCGAGCATATTACCGAACAGACGGCAACCGAGCGAAACGGGTACTGCAATATCGCTGACCATTTTAAGCGGTATCATAATAACACGCATCGGCGCTATCGGACCGCCCATATTTTTAAGCCTGCCGCCTATTCCGAGTTTTTTAATACCCATAACATTAAGCAATATAAAGGTTAAAAGTCCGAGTGAAACCGTTACCGTCAGGTCAGAAGTCGGCGCTCTTAAGCCTAAAAGTTCCGTCATGGCACAGCCTATTAAAAACAGCGCTATACTGAACATATACGGCGAAAGGAATACCGATGCTTTTTTACCGACTGCTTTTATTGTGAATGAATCCATTGCTTCAACGCAAATCTCCAAAGCATTTTGCAAGCCCGCGGGTTTATCTTTAAACTTCGGGAAAACAAAAATTCTGAAAAGTATGCAAAGAAGAATAACACAGGCGGAAACACCCAATGCAATCACGGTTGTTTTTGCAAGTGAAATACCGAAAACATCCGTTCTTTCACTGAACATTTCAAATTCTATTTCCGGAAGTCCCGCTTTTTTACCGGATATTTCGGTAAGCAGTACTCCGAGTGCAAACCAGACGCCGAACACCGTGCCTGCGGTAAAAAGTTTACTTTTTCTTTTCACTTTTTTCAGTACTTTTTCTTCCGCTTCGCTTCCGAGTGATTTTATTGACGATTTTGTATGAATAAGACCTGCAAGGCACAAAGCGAAAACAACCACTGAAACACCGAGTTCAACGAGTTTAACCGTTCCCAATTTTCTCATCCCCTTCTTTTTCGGGAGTTTTTTTCATGTTGTAAAGAAACAGTGCAAATGTGCTTCCGGGAAGCCCCACTGCAAAGCCCGTTGCCGCTTTTAAAATATCCGATTTTAAAAACAGCACAATAAGTGTAATTACGGCACCGTAAAGAGCGAGTTTACAAAGTAAAAACAGCAAAGTTTTTTTTATATTACCGCCGAGTGCATACTTAAGAAGACGGTTTAAAAGAAAAGATTGTGTCACACCCGTAAAAAACGCAAGAAAGAACGAAAGCAAATAATTACACCCCTTTACAATCATTTATTTTAAAGAATGATTTTATTCCTTTTTTTTATTAAAATCAAGTGAAATATATAATTTTTTATTAAAATTTTTTAACAAATTCAGTGGTTAGGCAACTGCTTCGCAGTCAGGCACGTCTTCGGTGCGGGCTTCAGGCAATCACCTGCGGTGATTAGGAAACAGGGAAAAAACCTTCATGAATAATCCCGATTATAAGTGACAAACTACTTTTTGAAATATTTTCAATCAGGAGGAGTTATGACAAATCGGGATTATTCTGTTATGGTAAAAAAAGCAACGGACAAATCGCCCGTTTTAAAAGACTGTCTTTTCGCTTTTATTTTCGGCGGTTCCGTCTGCACATTCGGTCAGGTTCTTAATAATCTTTACGAAAAGACAACCATGACCGACACGGAAGTTAAAATCGCCGTAACCGTGACGCTTATTGTTATCACCGCCGTACTTACGGCAACGGGAGTTTTTGACAAAATCGGCAAAATTGCCGGTGCCGGTACTTTTGTTCCGATAACGGGCTTTGCAAATTCCGTTATCTCCCCTGCCGTTGAGTTCCGCACGGAAGGGCATATACTCGGAACCGGTGCAAAAATGTTTAATCTTGCAGGTCCCGTAATCGTTTACGGCTGTACCGCCGCATCGGTTTACGGGCTTATCGTTTATATTTTCGGGCTTTATTGAGGTGAACTATGGCTGTAAGAAAAGGTAAAAATGTAATTTTATTTCCGTCAAGACCGGCTGTTACCGGTAATGCGGCGGTTGTCGGCAAAAAAGAGGGCGAAGGTCCTTTAAAAAATGAATTTGACGAGATTTTCAATGATGAATTTCTCGGCTGTGAAACTTTTGAAAAAGCAGAAACAAAACTCCAGACAGTTTCGCTTAACAAAGCCCTTGCAAAAGCGTGCGAATCCCCCGAAAACCTCAATCTTGCTCTTGCCGGTGATTTATTAAATCAATGTATCGGCTCTTCATTCGGTATGAGAAATTCGGGCATTCCGTTTGCCGGGCTTTACGGCGCCTGCTCCACCATGGCGCTTTCTTTGGCGCTCGGCGGTGCTCTTATTGACGGCGGTGCCGCAGGACTTGCGGCGTGTGTTACTTCATCACATTTCTGCTCTGCGGAAAGGCAGTACCGCTATCCGCTTGAATACGCCGGTCAGCGTACGCCGTCTGCACAGTGGACGGTTACCGGAAGCGGAGCCGCAATAATAAAAGGCAATGTCGGCAATGCACCGAGAATTGATGCCGCAATTTTCGGAAAAGTCACCGACCTCGGAGTTACCGATGCAAACAATATGGGTGCCGCCATGGCTCCCGCCGCCGCACAGACCGTTGCCGATTTCCTCTACGATACCGAAACCGCACCCTTTGATTACGACATTATTCTTACGGGCGACCTCGGCAAAACGGGAAGCAGGCTTTTTAAGGAGCTTATGCTAAGCGAATACAATACCGATGTTTCGGGCGTTCATAATGACTGCGGTCTTATGATATTCGATATTGAAAAGCAGGATGTTCACTCCGGCGGTTCCGGGTGCGG
>JAZUHA010000166.1:0-7826 GCA_045641485.1 Acutalibacteraceae bacterium | reverse complement strand
AAGCCGAAAGTTCATATTAAACCGAAAACTTAAAATAAGGGTATTGACATATTGCTTTATGTGTGATATAGTTACTGTACCTCTTAAAGGAGGGTTCTTTTTTTGTGCCTTGATTTCAGTGAAAGAACTGTCCGAATAAAGAGGGAGGCTAATCAAAATAATGGAGGTGCCGTTCATGAGAGTTAAAGTAACTCTTTCCTGCACAGAGTGTAAGCAGCGTAATTACAACACTATGAAGGAAAAGAAAAACAATCCCGACAGACTTGAAATGAAGAAGTATTGCAGATTTTGTAAAAAGCATACTCTCCATAGAGAGACAAAGTAAGGAGGTAACTTTATGGCTGACGAAAAGAAAAAGGCTGAGGTTACCGAAAAGAAAGCGTCTAAAGCGAAAAAGCCCTCAAAGCTTAATCCCAAAAACATTTGGAGTGCCATAAAACGCTGGTTTAAGGACCTCAAGGGCGAAGTCAAGAAAATTGTATGGCCTACCCGTAAAATGGTCATCAAAAGCACGGGCGTTGTTCTTGCCGCTATTCTTGTTATCGGTGCCGGTATCTGGATAATTGATTTTGCAATTTCCGGAGCAGTTACCGGTGTCGGCAAAATTGCCGATAAGAGCAAGACTGAAGTTACAACCGAGGCAACTGCCGAGGATGTTACCGAAGCCGCCGAAACAGAAGAAGCAGAAGGCGAAGAGACTGTTACCGTGTCCGAGGAAGCCACCGAAGCAACAACTTCCGCTGACAAGAACTGATTTTAATATCAGCATTACGGAGGTGCGAAATGGCTGACGATGCAAGATGGTATGTTGTTCATACCTATTCGGGCTATGAAAATATCGTAGCCGACAATATCGGTAAGATTGTAGAAAACCGTAAAATGCAGGACAAAATTCTTGACGTCAATATTCCCATGGAAAAGGTTGTTGAAGTTAAGGACGATAAAACCACGGAAAGAGAAAGAAAACTTTTCCCCGGTTATGTTGTTGTTAAACTTGCGGTTGAATATGATGATGACAACCAGCCTCAGGTTCCCGATGAAACTTGGCATGCAATCCGCTATACAAGAGGTTGCACGGGCTTTGTCGGTCCCGAAAGCAAACCCGTTCCGCTTACCGAAGCCGAAGTTTTAAAACTCGGCATAGAAACAAAGGTTGTTGAGGTTACTTATAAACAAGGCGACCTTGTTACCGTTACAGACGGTCCGTTTGAAGGGTATTCGGGCGTTGTCGATTCCATTGATACCGAGAATGATGTTGTTCGTGTTACAATTTCAATGCTCGGCAGAGAAACACTTGTTGAGTTCAAACTCAATCAGGTAAAGGTTGCGGTTTGACCGCACAGTTAAGGTAACTGCCGTTATTACGGTTGTTATATGCAGTTTTTACTGCGTGTGGGAGGAACGAGGCGAGCTCTTGTTCCGCCATACCACGAATTTTGGAGGTGCAAAACATGGCTCAAAAGGTTGTAGGTTTTATTAAATTGCAGATTCCCGCCGGTAAAGCAACCCCGGCACCCCCCGTTGGTCCCGCTTTGGGTCAACACGGTGTAAACATCATGGCGTTCACAAAAGAATTTAACGAGCGTACAAAGAACGATATGGGACTCACTATCCCCGTTGTTATCACTGTTTATGCCGACCGTTCTTTCACATTTATCACAAAAACTCCGCCTGCTGCAGTTCTTATTAAGAAGGCTTGCGGAATCGAAAGCGGTTCGGGTGTTCCGAATAGAACAAAAGTTGCAACAATTACCGGAGAGCAAGTAAGAAAAATCGCAGAGCAGAAAATGCCCGATCTTAATGCAGGTTCAGTAGAAGCAGCCATTTCCATGGTAGCAGGTACTGCTCGCAGTATGGGCGTTACTGTTGTAGATTGATGCTCCCGGGTGGGAGGTAAATCCGATTTAACCACTCTATAGGGAGGAAATAAAACTATGAAACATGGTAAAAAATATGTAGAGAGCCAGAAACTTTTTGATAAGACTGCTTCTTATGAGGTTGCAGAGGCTCTTGAACTTGCCGCAAAAACGGCAAGCGCTAAATTCGATGAGACCGTTGAAATGCATATTCGTCTCGGCGTTGACTCACGTCACGCAGACCAGCAGGTTCGCGGTGCTGTAGTTCTTCCGAACGGCACAGGTAAAAAAGTTCGTGTTGCCGTTTTCGCAAAGGGCGATGCCGCAAAAGCTGCCGAAGCCGCAGGCGCCGATGTTGTCGGCGCCCAGGATCTTCTTGAAAAGGTTCAGGGTGGCTTTATGGATTTCGATGTATGTATTGGAACACCCGATATGATGGGTCTTGTAGGTCGTTTAGGTAAGGTTCTCGGTCCCCGCGGCTTGATGCCTTCACCCAAAGCAGGTACGGTTACACCCGATGCCGCTAAAGCCGTTACAGAGGCTAAAGCAGGTAAAATCGAGTACCGTCTTGACAAAACAAATATCATTCACTGCCCCATAGGTAAAGCATCTTTCGGCGGTGAAAAACTTACACAGAATGCTATGACTCTTCTTGATGCGGTTATCAAGGCTAAACCCGCCGCAACAAAGGGTACTTACATTCGTTCCTGCGTTGTAGCAACAACAATGGGCCCCGGCATCCGTGTAAATGCCGCTAAACTTACTGCTCCGGCAGAAGCCGAGTAAAAAATACTTGACATACCGGTTTCGGTGTGTTATAGTAGATATGCTGTTCTAAAGACAGTAGGTACATTATTTGTCTAAAGGTCAAACCGCCTACCGAGGAATGCGATTACTTTCAGAGTATTTATGCCTTCCTGCGGTATTGCGGGAAGGCATTTTCAGATTTATTGTGCAAATATTTATCGGAGGTGAATTTATTTGCCAAGCGTAAAAGTATTAGAAGCTAAAAAAGCAGAGGTTGCCGCAATCTCAGAAAGACTTACAAATGCATGTGCCGGTGTTATCGTTGACTACAGAGGTACTTCCGTTGCAGACGATACCGCTCTTCGTGCAGAACTTCGTAAAGCAGGTGTTGAATACACCGTTTCCAAAAATACGATGATCGGTCTTGCCGTTAAGGGTACTGACCTTGAAGGTCTTTCTTCTTGCCTTGAGGGTACGACAGCCCTCGCTACATGCAAGGAAGATTATGTTGCAGCCGCAAGAATCCTTTGCAAGTTTGCTGATACCCATCCTAACTTCACGGTTAAGTCGGGCTTCCTTGATAACGAAGTTATCAGCATCGAAAAAATCCAGAGTCTTGCAAAACTTCCCTCAAGAGAAGTTCTTCTTGCTACTGTTTGCAGTGTCTTCAATGCTCCCATCGCAGCTTTTGCTCGTGGTGTTCAGGCTATTGTTGACAAACAGAACGGTGAACCGGCAGCCGAATAATTGCCGAAAAACAAAGAAATTATTTATTTTAGTCCCGTATTTTCACGGGTATTGAATGGAGGAAATTAAAATGGCATCTGAAAAAGTTACTGCTATTGTTGAAGAATTAAAAGGTCTTACGGTTCTTGAGCTCTCTGAGCTTGTTAAAGCTGTAGAAGATGAGTTCGGCGTTTCTGCCGCTGCTGCTGTTGCTGTTGCTGCTCCCGTTGAGGGTGCTGCTGCCGCAGTAGAAGAGAAAACAGAGTTTGATGTTGTTCTTACTGAGATTGGTCCCAATAAGATTGCTGTTATCAAAGCTGTTCGTGAAATCACAGGTCTCGGTCTTGCAGAAGCAAAAGGCAAGGTTGACGGTGCTCCCGCAACTCTTAAAGAAGCTGCTTCTAAAGACGATGCAGAAGCTGCAAAGGCTAAACTTGAAGAAGCCGGCGCAAAGGTTGAACTTAAGTAATTTAATTTCAGCAAATTTTCATTTAGCGCAGAACGAAAAACAAAACAATAAAAAGCGATGGCTTTACGGTGGATTAAGTGTTTAATAAACCGTAAAGCCATTATATTTTTATAAAAATATGTTTTTATCAATCGTTATTATACGGTATTCTGAAATAATCAAGATATTTTTTAAATCTGTCCTGTGCGGTAAGGCAGGTATCACGCAGGTAACCGGGCTCGTTTTTCCATTCTTTTAAACCACGGTAGTAAAACATTTTTATATCATCTTCTATGATGAAAGGTACAATATTATTGCAAAGACATTCTTTAAAGAGCAGAAGTCTTCCCACTCTGCCGTTACCGTCCTGAAACGGATGTATACATTCAAATCGGTAGTGAAATTGCAGAATGTCATCAAAAGTTTTGTTTTTAACGGAATTATATTCGGCAAGAAGTTTTTTCATTTCAGCGCTTACATTTTCGGGAGAGGTGGTATCAGAGCCGCCTACTTCATTCGGGAGTTTTTTGTAATCTCCTACCGAGAACCAATCAAGCCTTGAATCGGTTGTACCGTTTTTCAGAACGGCGTGCAACTGTTTTATGAAAGATTCGGTTATTATGCGGGTTGCATTATCAATAACCATATCGATACACTTAAAATGATTTGCGGTTTCGACAACATCGTCAACCTTGATAGTTTTATCGGAAAAACCTATTGTATTTGTTTCAAAAATATAGCGTGTCTGGTCGTGTGTTAGGCGACTGCCTTCAATATGGTTTGAATTGTAAGTGAGGTCAATTTGAGTTTTATGATAAATACCGCCGTGCACTTTCAGATATTTTTCGGTTTTTAAAACTTCAAGAAGTGATTTGGGTGCGTCGGTATGTCGGTTTATTCGGTCGGGCTTTTTTGCCGTTTCGGGTATATTCCATGTTTTGCCCGAAAGAAAAACACCGTCGATTTTACCGCCGGCACAGTATCCGCGCACACTGCGTTCCGAGATACCCCATTTTTTTGCGGTTTCGGCAACAGATATATAATTCACAATTACACCTGCTTTCTGTAAGTATTATATCACGCTATTGGCAAAATATCAATTGAAATTATATAAAAAGTTTGCGGTTTTTGCCGATAACAAAGAAGTTCACCAATATAAAATGAAAATAACTTATTGACAACACTTGTATAAAATGTTACCATAATTTTACCATAAGAGAAACGAGGTAAAGATATGAAAAAAAGCACAAAATTTTTATCTGTAATCCTTGCCGCAGTAATGCTTACTGCTCCGCTGACTTTGGGTGCTTCGGCGACGGTAAAACCTTACTACGATATTAAAAATCCGTATGCTTCGGTTGATTTTTCAAAATGGCAGCCGTACAAAGCACAGCTTCACTGCCATTCAACGGCTTCAGACGGCTATCTTACTGTAGATGAAGTTGTTCAGAAGCACTATAACTATGATTATGATATTCTTGCAATAACCGACCACGGCACTCTTAACAGAGGCTGGAACGTTGTGCCGCAGACCATTCCGATACTGCGCCTTGTTAAGTCGGAACGTACGAATAATGCCGCACCGATAATTCCGCTTACAGACGACCGCTATAACTCATTCCTTGACGGAACGGCAAAAACAACAGACGGCTACAGCAGAACATCGGCGAACGGTATGATAGATGTTCCTTTGGGAATAGAACTCAACGCCGCAACACCCGTTTGCGACTGCCACCTTACAGGTTATTTTTCCGAGTACGGTCAGGGATTTATAGGCGTTTACGGCGATTACGAAACACCGTCAAAAGGCGTAAAAGAAGCGGGCGGTATTTCAATGCTTTCTCATGTGGGCGAGTATGTTTATCCCGACAAAGATTCTGCAGACCATGTAGGAAAACCCGTTGACGAGTATTTTGTAAATAAATTTGCCCGTCTTTTCATAGATAATGCAGGCTCAAGCGTGGGTATGGGAATAAACAGCGCAACAGATGCTCATACAAGGTGCGACCGTATTTTTTATGACTCAATTCTTAAAAAGACAATTCCTTACGGCGTTGTTCCGTGGGCATTCTCGTTCTCCGATTCTCATAACGACACTTCGATTAACGATGCATATACAATCCATTATATGCCCGAGCTTAATAATGACGAATTAAGACGGAGTATGGAAAACGGTACTGTTTTTGCCGTTTCACACTATTCAAACGGATATGAACTCAACGGTATGCAGGAACTTCCCGGTTATAATGATGACCCCGACACTATGGAATGGGACAAAAACACAACTCCTCTTGTTACAAATGTAGTTGTTGATGATGAGGAGGACACAATCTCAATAGAGGGTGAAAACTTTAACCAAATTACCTGGGTTGCCGACGGTGAGGTCTTAAAGCGTGAAGATATTAAAGACGGCAAGGCAAGTATTGACCTTAACGATTATGATTTTGATTATTTTGTTCGTTTTTATATCACGGGCGATAACGGTATTTGTTATTCACAGCCGTTCGTTGTAAATAAAGACGGTAAAACTCATAATACCGTAACCGTTCCCGAAACAAGGGATTTGCCGTATGTACTTCGCAGTCTTGTTGATTTCCTTGATAAACTTATTTTCTCAAACAGCGTGTTTATAGCAGTGTTTAAATATGTTGTTCTCGGATATGTGGCAAATTGAATTGAATAGACAATACACATAATAATTTTCGGAGCCATACTAAGTTGAAAATAACTTAGTATGGCTCCGGTTCTGTTTTATCATATAAACATAGTAAGAAAATGCGGAAGTGTAAGTTTTTCGTCTGCTTTACCCACATTGCCCGAAATAAGTTTAAAAGCGACTGTCGGCTCAAATTCCTTCACAAATGAGTCAAGAGATTTTGTGGCGGTGTTGCCGGCTTTTACTTCAATGGGAATTACTTCGCCGTCTTTTTCTATAATAAATTCAAGTTCGGAATTGTCATTCGGTTTGTAATAGTGCAGTGAGTATCCGTTTTTAACAAGCGTTTCTGCGACGAAATTTTCATATATTCCGCCTTTTGCAAATCCCTTAAGATTGCCGTTAAGCAAAGCTTTTTTTGTTGAAAAGCCGAATAATGCACATAACAGACCCGTATCGGCAATATAAAGTTTAAACTCGTTTTCTTTTTCGTATGCTTTTAACGGGAGCAACGGTATTGAAGTATTATAACACATATATGCCATATTTGCATCATTAAGCCATTGTACGCTGTCACCGTACTTTCTTGATGTTGCTTTATGCTCAACTTCGGAATATTTAAACTTTTTATATTCTTTTGCAAGTTGTCTCGGAATGCTGTCGTAGCATTTGCGAACCTTAACTTTTTCAGAACCCTTTGCGTGTTGAGAAATGTCATCTGCGTATGAAGATAAGATTTTTTCCTGAATTTCCTGTACTTTGGAAAAATCTTTATACTCGGCAAAGTTTGCGACGACCTCCGGCATACCGCCTACGACAAGATATTCACGCAAAAGTGACTCGAATTTTTCATTTATTTCGGTAGGTATTTTTTCTTTTTTGTCGTAAAATGTCTTTAAATAAGAAATTGTTTCACCGGTATATCCGTATGCCCACAAAAATTCTTCAAAATCCAAAGAATACATCATAACCGATTTTTCATAGCCGACGGGAACGGACTCAATCGGCTGAACTTCATTATCGTCATCTTTACCGTAGGAAAGACCGAGAAGAGAGCCGGAGGCTATAACATCATACCTGCCGTCCTCGGCAAGAAATTTAAGTGCTGTTCTTGCTCCGGCACATTTTTGGATTTCATCAAGAAAAATCAAAGTCTTTCCCGGAATTAAATTAACACCGGGAATATTTGCGGTAATTCTTTTGTATATTTCATCAGCAGATTTATCACCGTCAAAAATTACTTTAAGACTGCTTTGTTCATGAAAATTTATTTCGATAAAACTTTTGTATTCGTTGTTTCCGAACTGACGGATAACATAAGTCTTGCCAACCTGTCTCGCACCTTTTACCAATAAGCATTCTTTTGTTTCCATGTTTTTCCATTCGAGTAATG
>JAZUHA010000165.1:0-2140 GCA_045641485.1 Acutalibacteraceae bacterium | reverse complement strand
ATCTGCACCGAGTTTTAACAAATCATTTATTACACGGTAAACGGTTTTTTCATTTCCGGGTATGGGTCTTGCGGAAATTATTACACAGTCATTCGGTGTAATATCAACCTTTTTATGGTTATTTGAAGCCATTCTCGAAAGTGCGGACATCGGCTCACCCTGGCTGCCTGTTGTAACTATTACAAGACGGTCATCGGAATATTTGTTTATTTCATCAATACCGATAAGCGTACCCTGCGGAATATGAACATAACCGAGTTCTTCCGCTACTGCGGTAACATTTTCAAGGCTTCTGCCCGAAAGAGCAACTTTTCTGCCGGTGCTGTGGGCAATATTTATAATCTGCTGAACACGGTGAATATTTGATGCAAATGTCGCAATAATAATGCGCCTGCGCCCTGCGCGCATAAACAGATTTTTGAAAGTTTCACCTACCGTACTTTCACTTTGTGTAAATCCCGGCTGTTCGGCATTTGTAGAATCGGAAAGCAGACAAAGAACGCCCTCATCACCGAGACGGGCAAAAGTTGTAAGGTCAATAATTTCACCGTCTATGGGATTTGTATCTATTTTAAAATCGCCTGTCTGCACTATTACACCTGCATCTGTTTTAATAGCAAGACCTACTGCACCCGGTATTGAATGATTTACGTTTATAAACTCAACACGGAAGTCCCCGAGAGAAATTTCATCACCGGGTTTTATAACATTTATCTTAACTTCATAATTAAGTTTATGTTCTTCCAATTTACCTTTTATAAGACCACAGGTAAGAAGCGTTCCGTACACGGGTATATTGAGTTTTTTAAGAAGGTAACAAAGACCGCCTATATGATCCTCGTGACCGTGAGTAATTAAAATACCCTTGATTTTATCGGCGTTCTTTTCAACAAACGAAAAATCGGGAATGACAAAGTCCACACCGAGCTGATCGGATTCCGGAAAAGCAAGACCGCAATCGACGATAATCATACTGTCATTATATTCATAAACGGTCATATTTTTACCGATTTCGTTAATACCGCCCAAAAAAGAAATCTTAATCGGAAATTTCGGCTTTTGCGGAATTTGTTCAGGGTATGTTTTTTTATTTATCATATCATTTTTACGCTTTTGTGTTTTACCGCCGTTCTGTCTTTTATTGTCATGATTACCTTTTTTATTCCCGTTTTTTTGAGAAACACTGTTTTGGACTTTACGGGAATCAATGTGTTCCTTTTGCTCGGGGCTCTTTTCGTTCAAACTTCTTTTTTTATTATTCGGTTTACCGTTTTTTGGTTTGCCGTTTTTTCTTTCTTTTGTAACGGCTTTGCTTAAATCCGTCTGTAGGGATTTTTTCTTTTTGTTATTATCGTTTTGCATAATTTTCTCCGAAAATATTCTGATTTTATATGTAACGAAGAACACCGGGTGTTCTTCATATATCGGCATACTTTAACTAATTTATTTTACTATTATTTACAATTATTGTCAATCGCTTTAATTATTTTTTCAAGTGAAAAATATATTTCTTCCGCCATTTCGGCGGAAACGGCATCGGCAATGAATTTCAGGGATTTTCCGTCGGAATTCATATAAACTCTCGCACTGTTCTTTCCGTTTTTATAAAGTAAACCGCCGTTTTTTCCTTTACAAAAGCCGTTTTCCATCAAATCTTTTGCTATAATTTGCGGTTTGTTTTTAAGTTCGATAATTTTTTTAACTCTGTAATATCCCGGCAGATTTTCCGAAAGTTCCGATAAAGTTTTCCTGCTTTTTTGAAGGATATATATCACTTCAAACATAAGAAAAAAAGCATCTTTTCCGTAAAGCGTATTTATTCTGTCTTCTTTTCCGTCTTCATTATTATCCTTCACAATTATCACATCATCGTAATCACCGTAAGAAAAAGAAATATTTGCACCGTTATTAAAATTATAATAACGGGCTATACACAGCAAAGAATTATAAGAGATGCTCTCATTATTATATACGGCGGAAAGACGTGTGCCTTTTTTATTTATTTTGAAAAGCAAGTCAGCGTTATCACTCTTGATACCGAGTCTGTTAAAACATTCTTTTACATAATTATTTATCTGACTGTTTTCCGAAAACACAGAAATATTCAAATCGCATTTAATTCCGTCAAAAAGTTTTACCG
>JAZUHA010000164.1:0-6835 GCA_045641485.1 Acutalibacteraceae bacterium | reverse complement strand
TTGCCGAGAACATCACCTGCACCCGTTTTTGTTTCACGCTGTTTACGAAGTCCGTGAGGACCGTCAGTTACCATAATTGAAGGTATTCCGAGATGTTCTATATCAACAAGATGCCAATAATCTTTGCCGGAGCAAAGAGCGGCTTTTTCTTTTAATGTAAGTTTTGAAATAATATCGGAGTATTTCATAACATCCTCCAGTTTATTTTTTGAATTTTGTAACCGAAAGGGCAATTCCCGTAAATACAAATTGTGTTAAACACAGTTGTGTGCAAAGAAGCGATGACATTCCCGAAACAAAGCCGAGCGCGGCGACAAAAGCAATTCCCACACCGGAAGCACAAATCTGCAAAAGTGAAGATATATGCTTCTTTTTGCCGAGTGAAAGTGCTGTGCTTACGCACTTAATATAAGTTTCGCTTTTTCCGTTATGTAAAAGAAGTGCATCTGCGGCAGAACTGACCTGCTTTTTCACGGAAGATAAAATATCCGACGATACCGCACTTAAAACTTTTATTCCGCCCGAATGAACATTAAGATTTGATGATACCATATCATCTGTAATATTTGCGTCATCTGCTTTTATGAGAAGCGAAAGTCCGTTTCGTTCAATATTGCGGATATATTTTGCATTTTCATAATTCACATCGTAACTTACAATAAACATTGCGGCAAGTTTGCCCTCTATTGCCAAAAACAGCGGATATCTGCCGTCATGAAGGAATTTATCCGTAAATGATTTATCGGGAACTTCAACGTTGTGATTGTGAAGAAGATTACTGTTGCCCACAAGCACACGCCTGTTTCCCACCCAAGCGGAAAGCCCGAGTTTATCCTCGTAAGCGAGTGATTCCACAGGCGGTAAAAGGTCGGTTTTCCCGAGTATAACTCTTTTAAAAAGTTCTCCCAAAGGACCGCCCGAAGAAACAAGAAGTGCCGCCGTATTCAGAATTGCATCATCAACTTTCATAGAAGAAAACGTTTTTATTCCGAATATATTTCCGCCTTCTTTATCGAATATATCGGTTGCATCAACCGTAACGGCATTTGATTCGGCACACTCACGGTACGCTTCCCAACCGGAAATAATACCGCCCTCACCGAGAAGTTCTTTTGAAGCATCTGATATTCCCAGTGCATCGGTTATAAATGAAAAATACGGAACACCTACACTTAAAGAGGCGCAGAAAGCACCGAGTGCAAAGAAAATATCTTTTGAAACAAAGTAAGTTATAACGGAAACCGCAAGTGAAACAAAGAAAACCACGGGAACGGATTTTTTATTTGTTTCATCAGACGGATAATATTTTCTTGAAAGTTCAAGAAATCTTGCCGGGAATTCGGTTTTTCGGGAATAAATAATTTTCGGTTCATCAAGAAGAAGCCCTCTGCCTATTTCAAAAGCGGCTTCTTTTTTATCTATACACTCTACGGAGTAGTACTCATTTTCCGTCAATTCCGAAAAATTATCTTTAATTCTTTTGTAATCAATATAATCGGCAACACTGTTTAAAAGGAGCGGTAAAAGTGATGCTGCCGTAAATAAACGGTAGTCACCCGCAGTATCACTGCATAAGAAAAGCGAAGCACCGTAAATAAGAGAAAACAAAACAGAAATTGCGGCACCTGAATTGCGGTTGAATTTTAATTTAAAGCAGCTTTTAATGCCGTCCCCGAAAATATCGTAAGAAAATATACAGCACACCGAAATCAAGACGGTGTTTAAAACCAGTACGGGGAATGTAAGGGTTTCCGAAGATGCACAAAAAACGGATAAAACAACCGAAAGCACCGTGCCTATAATATTAACGGTCATTGAAAGCGCCGATTTTGTTTTTTTCTTTTTTAAATAATAACCCACCTTAAATTTATCGTTTACGGTACGGTATTCGTCAATACCGAATTTTTCGGTATCGTCATTTTCTTCTTCGGTAATTTCCTTGCTTATTACAAAACCTGCCGCTTTTTCACGGCGTTTTATAATAAGTTCTTCCTCCACTTCGGCTTCACTGACTTTCGGAAGTTCGTCTTCTTCGGTATTAAAGCCCTCAAAAGTGAGTTGGGAGTCATCTTCCTCTTCAATCTCCGTTTCGTGTGAATCGCCGTTTGTCACGGCAAGTGCACGAAGACCTATTGTTTTTGTTGCCTCCGGGTTTTCGTTTTCCGAAACAAGGATATCATCACTTACGATAATCGGAACGGGCTCAAGTTCATTTGTGTTTTTAAACGAACTTTCTTTTTTTATAAATCCGCTCCGTTCATACATCGGAGGATCTGTAAAAATATTATGTTCGGCTGTTTTTTCGAGATTCTGTTGAGGTCTGTTCAAAAATCTTTCACGGTATTTACTGCTTTCGAGTGAACCGAAAACACGTGTTGAACGGCTGACTTCAGATTTTTCTACTTTTTTTGTAATGATTTTGTGTTCGACACTCTCATCGTATGTAGGTCTCGGATCAACGGATTCCGCTTTTTTCGGTATTTCCGCCGGTTCTTCCTCGGTAATACCGTCATCGAAATACATTCCGCTGTCACGAAGAAGTTCATCTATTTCTTCAAGGGACCATCTTTTGGGAGCGGGTTCATATTCATCAGCCATTTTAATCACCACCGTATAATAAATTTATGAACGCTGACGGGAAATTTCATACATTAAAACGCCTGCGGCTACAGAAGCGTTAAGCGAATTTATTCTGCCTTTCATCGGCATTGAAAGACACGCATCACATTTTTCTTTAATAAGTCTGCCTACACCGTTTCCCTCACTGCCGATAACCAAAGCCACTGCACCTTTTAAATCTGCGTTATAAAAAGTCTCTCCGTCCATATCGGCACAGTAAATCCAGACACCGCGGGCTTTTAAATCGTCTATCGTCTGCGAAAGATTTGTTACTCTCGCAACATTCATAAACTCTACTGCACCTGCTGAAGTTTTTGCGACGGTAAAACTTAAAGAAGCGCTTCTTCTTTTGGGAACGATTACGCCGTGAACTCCGGTTGCTTCAGCCGTGCGGATAATCGCACCGAGGTTATGCGGCTCTTCTATTTCATCACAGATAATAATAAACGGGTCTTCGTTTCTGCTTTTTGCACAGTCAAAAATATCATCTACAGAGCAATATTCTTTAACGGCGCCACGTGCGGCAATGCCCTGATGATTACTGTGACCGCAAATAAAATCAAGTTTTTTTCTGTCTACTTCTTTTATAAGAATACCTGCCGTTTTGGCATCTGCAAGTATCTTCGGAACAGAACCGCTTTTTTCACCTTTTGAAACAAGTATACAGTCAAGCGGTCTGCCGCTTTTTACTGCTTCGGCTACGGTATTTCTGCCGAAAATTATATCGGTTTCCGATTCGGAAAATTTTTCTTTACCGGAAGTATTGTTTTTTTCGTTTCTCATAATTATTTATTGGGAACAAGTTTTTCCTTTCCGCCCATATACGGTCTTAATGCAACGGGAATATTAACCGTTCCGTCCTCGTTGAGGTTGTTTTCAAGGAATGCGATGAGCATTCGAGGAGGTGCAACAACCGTGTTGTTAAGTGTATGGGGAAGATATTTGCCGTCTTTGCCGTTAACACGGATTTTGAGTCTTCTTGCCTGTGCATCGGAAAGGTTTGAACAACTTCCGACTTCAAAATATTTCTGCTGACGGGGGCTCCATGCTTCAACATCAACCGATTTGATTTTAAGGTCGGCAAGGTCACCCGAGCAGCACTCAAGAGTTCTTACGGGGATATCGAGTGAACGGAAAAGGTCAACCGTATTCTGCCAGAGTTTATTAAACCACATCGGGCTTTCTTCGGGTTTGCAGACAACTATCATTTCCTGCTTTTCAAACTGATGTATTCTGTAAACTCCTCTTTCTTCTATACCGTGAGCGCCTTTTTCTTTACGGAAACATGGCGAATAACTTGTAAGAGTCTGAGGAAGTTTTTCTTCGGGAATAACCTGGTCAATAAATTTACCTATCATGGAATGTTCGCTTGTACCTATAAGGTAAAGGTCTTCGCCCTCGATTTTGTACATCATGGCGTCCATCTCGGCAAAACTCATTACACCCGTTACAACATTGCTTCTTATCATAAACGGGGGAATGTAATAAGTAAAACCGCGGTCAATCATAAAGTCACGGGCATAGGAAATAACTGCGGAATGAAGTCTTGCTATATCGCCGCAAAGATAATAAAATCCGTTACCTGCAACACGACCTGCGGAATCAAGGTCAATTCCGTCAAAACTTTCCATAATCTCTCTGTGATACGGGATTTCAAAATCCGGAACAACCGGCTCTCCGAAGCGTTCAACCTCAACATTTTCGCTGTCATCTTTGCCTATCGGAACAGACGGGTCGATAATATTGGGAATAACCATCATTATTTCATTGACTTTTCCCGAAAGTTCTGTTTCAAGAGTTTCGCATTCAGAGAGTCTTGCGGCATCTGCGGCAACTTTCTTTTTCATTTCTTCGGCTTCTTCTTTTTTGCCCTGTGCCATAAGAGCGCCGATCATTTTGCTGTTTTTATTTCTGTTTGCACGGAGGCTGTCTGCTTCGCCTTTTATTTTTCTGCTTTCGGTGTCAAGTTCTATAACCTTGTCCACAAGTTCAAGTTTGCTGTCCTGGAATTTATTTTTAATATTCTGTTTAACGATTTCGGGATTTTCTCTTAAAAATTTAATATCAATCATAATTTTACCTCATTGTTCTTAATTTTTTTATCAATATTCGTCATCAAATATTTTTAATAATTTTTTCAAATCGTCATCGTCGAAAAACTCAATTTCAAGTGAGCCTTTTTTAGAGGATTTGGTAATACGGACCTTTCTTTTTAAAACATCCGAAAGCGAAAGTTCGACTTCATCGTAATACGGATTTCTCTTTTTTGTTTTTTTGCCGACAGACGGTGTTTTTACAAAACTTCTTGCAAGTCTTTCCGTTTCTCTTACGGAAATATCTTCTTTAATAACTTTCTCGGCAAGTGCGATTTTTAATTTGTCGTCTTCAA
Organism: Acutalibacteraceae bacterium; assembly: GCA_045641485.1. Lineage (GTDB taxonomy): Bacteria > Bacillota > Clostridia > Oscillospirales > Acutalibacteraceae > DTU089. Next base: position 1,827 of record JAZUHA010000164.1, on the reverse strand, counting down.
GAGTCATAAGCGCTCTTGCATGACCGGGTGAAAGTTTTTTTGAAGATATTAACTCAATAAGTTCTTCCGGTAAAGTCAAAAGTCTTAAAGCATTTGCAATAGCCGGTCTTGAACAGCCTATGAGGTTTGAAATTTCTTCCTGCGTATATTCATATTTTTCGGAAAGTTCCTTAAATCCCAATGCTTCTTCTATGGGGTCAAGGTCTTCTCTCTGTAAGTTTTCGACAAGTGCGAGTTCCGCTACCTGTGCATCGGTAAGTTCCCTTATAACTACGGGTACTTCCGTTATACCCGCCATTCGTGAAGCACGCCAGCGCCGTTCACCTGCAACAAGCTGATAACTTCCGTCGGGTTGAGGTCTTACAAGAAGCGGTTGAAGAATACCGTGCTGTTCTATACTGCGGGCGAGGTCTGCGAGTGCTTCCTCGTCAAAATTTTTACGGGGCTGATTTCTGTTGGGCTCGATATCCGAAAGTTTTACCTTAACGACATTTCCGGAGGAAGAAATTTCCTCAACGGCGTTATCGGCAAAAATCGCATCGAAGCCTTTTCCGAGCCCTGATTTTTTATTTGCCATTATATTTTCTCCTGCCTTTGCTGTTTCAAAAATTCTTCCGCTAAATTCGTGTAACTTTCGGCACCTTTTGAGCCTCTGTCATAATAAATTACGGGCTCACCGAATGAGGGCGCTTCCGAAAGACGGACATTACGGGGGATTACCGTGGCATAAACCTTTTTCGGAAAGAAATTTTTAACTTCGTTTACGACCTGCTGTGTTAAATTCAGTCTGCCGTCGTACATTGTAAGCAGTACGCCCTCAAGTTCAATATACGGATTGTACATTCTTTTAACCGTTCTCACCGTAGCCATAAGTTGTGATAAGCCTTCAAGCGCATAGTATTCGCACTGAATGGGAACTATGAAACTGTCGGAAGCGGTAAGGGCATTTAAAGTGATCAGCCCGAGCGACGGCGGACAGTCAAAAAATATATAATCATAATTTTCCTGTATTGGTGCAAGCGCATTTTTTAAAAGTGCCTCACGGTTATTCATTGAAGCAAGTTCTATTTCCGCACCCGCAAGATTCATATTGGAGGGGATAATATCCACACCCTGAAAGCGTGTTTTTATTACGGAAGTTTGCACCGGAACGGAATTTATTAAAATATCGTAAGAGGTTGCCGAAAGGTTTTTTCTCTGAATACCGTAACCGCTTGTGGTATTGCCCTGCGGGTCAATATCCACAAGAAGAACACGGCGCCCCGAAGCACCTATGGCAGCAGCTAAATTAACGGCACTTGTGGTTTTGCCCACACCGCCTTTTTGATTGACAACAGATATTATTTTAGCCAAAATATCTCTCCTGACAAGGCAAATTGCCCTAAATTTAAGGGCTGTAATAACGCATGATTTGTTTCTGTGAAAAACCGAAATATAAATCAACCCATTATCTTTAAGATTATACCATACAGTGCAGAAAAAATAAATAGCCAAACAACTATTTTTTAATCGTTTTTTACAAAATTTCATAATTTTTCTTTGCGAAAAAACTTGACAATTTCCGTAACGGTATGTATAATAGGCGTTGCATTAAAAATGCTGCTGTGGCTCAGGTGGTAGAGCGCATCCTTGGTAAGGATGAGGTCGGCGGTTCGAGTCCGCCCAGCAGCTCCAGAACCGACAGATTTCGTAGGAAGTTTGTCGGTTCTTTTTTAACGTGGTACATTTAATAACTTGTTTATACCTAACCTCCCCCAAAAAAGACACATACGGTAAGAAATAATAAAAGAAAGTGAGAAATCAAGGGGTTTTTCGGAGAAAACCCTT
>JAZUHA010000163.1:0-3030 GCA_045641485.1 Acutalibacteraceae bacterium | reverse complement strand
AGTGTTACAATGAAGTAAAAAATCTTTTTCTTGAATTGTTTTCGTTTTGGGGGTATAATTATTGTAGTATGTCAGGGGTGATATGATGATTTGTCAGAATTGTAAAAAAAATGAAGCGAATATGCACATGAAACGCATAATAAACGGCAGGGCAGAGGAGTTTCATATTTGTTCCGACTGCGCCCGTTCGCTCGGTTACAGCGGTTCGTTTTCCGATTTCGGTTTCGGTTTCGGTGATTTGCTCGGCGGTATTTTCGGGCTTGGAGACGGAAATGCTTCAAGTGAAAGATGTCCGCTTTGCGGTAAAACTTTTGCGGAAATCGCAGAAGACGGAAAAGTCGGCTGTGCAGAGTGTTACAATACTTTTTATGAAAAACTGCTTCCGTCTTTAAAAAGAATACACGGCAATATTAATCATAAAGGAAAATCGCCCTTAAAAACAGCGGATGCACAAAAAACGGAATATCTTGAAGCGCTTCTTGCAGAAGCGGTTGCTTCGCAAAATTTTGAAGATGCCGTAAAAATCCGTGATGAAATAAACAGATTGAGGGGTGAATTATAATGGGTGCAAAATGGTATCTCGGTACAGGTGCGCAAAATGATGTCGTAATAAGTACCGGTGTTCACCTTATGCGGAATTTAAAAAACATTCCGTTTCCCGGCAGTCTTGATTTAAAAAGTAAGATTAAAGTCAATGAAATAATAAAAGAGGCATCTGCTTCACTCAAAGGCTATTCTCTTGAATTTGCCGAGATGAAAACGCTTTCCCGGCATCAGGTCGTTTCTCTTGCCGAAAGGCACCTTGTAAGTCCGGAATTCGCATCTTCAAGCGACGGCAGAGCGTTGCTTTTAACAGAAGATGAATCCGTAAGCATTATGCTTAATGAAGAAGACCATATCCGTTTTCAGGTAATGTACGCAGGTTTTTCACTTGACGAAGCATATAAGACGGCAGATGAAATTGATAATATTCTTTCAAGCAAACTTGATTTTGCATTTGATGAAAGGCTCGGATATCTCACTCAAAATCCCGGTTTAATCGGAACGGGAATGAAAGCATTTGTTGTTCTTCATCTTCCGGCGCTTTCCGCACTGTCGTCAATTCCGAAACTTATTTCCGCTGTCGGGAAACTCGGGCTTTCGCTTCGCGGGTCATACGGTGAAGGTGCGGCGGCAAAAGGTGATTTGTTTCAGTTAAGTAATACAATAACACTCGGCATATCCGAGCGCTCCGCTATAGAAAATTTAAAGTCAATCGCACTGCAGATTGCGGCGCAGGAGAGGGCGGCAAGACAGCAGGTGTGCGCTTCAACGGAAACGGAGGATAAAATTTACCGTGCCGTAGGAACGCTTAAATATGCACGGCTTCTTGATACAAACGAATTTATGGAACTTATGTCACTTGTAAGACTCGGCTCCGTTACGGGTATTCTTAAAGCAGATACAAGTCTTCTTGAAGATATGATGGTGCGTATGCAGCCCGCCACAATTTCACTTTCCGTAGACAGACCTCTTGATAAACTTTCCCGTGATGAATTACGGGCAAAAACGGTGCGTGAGTTTTTCGGAAACTGATTTATATATTGGAAAAGAGATGATTTATTTTGAATATTTTAAGTATAGGTAACAGTTTTTCAACAGATGCTCAGAGGTATCTTCATTTAATTGCCGAAAGTGCGGGGGAAGATATTTTTGCCGCAAATCTTTTTATCGGCGGTTGCCCTTTGGTGCTTCATTGGGAAAATTTTATTACAGATTCATACGATTATGATTATGAAATCAACGGCGAATTTATTAAAAAAATAAGCATAAAAGAAGCTTTAAACGAAAAAAAGTGGGATGTAATAACATTTCAGCAGGCAAGCGGAGACAGCGGCTTTTATGAGTCTTTTGAGCCGTATATTTATGATTTGATAAAAGTTGTAAAAGAAGCACAGCCGGGTGCAAAACTTTATCTTCATAAAACATGGAGTTATGAAAACGGTTCAGAACATCCCGATTTTGTAAAATACGGTAATGACGAGAGAAAAATGTTTGATAAAATTTCGGAAGCATATAAAAAAGCCCGAGAAAAAACAGGACTTCCCGTTATTCCCTCGGGCGATTTAATTCAGTATTTAAGAGAAAACACAAATGAATTTAATATGAAACTCGGCGGTAAAAGTTTAACCCGTGATACTTTCCATTTAAGTTACGATTACGGCAGATTTGCCGCAGGTCTTCTTTGGTTTTGCGTTTTAACCGGAAAATCACCCGATGATGTTACATTTATTCCGGTTGTTGACGGGGTTAAGGCAGATGAAAAGTTAATACATATAATTAAGTTTTCGGTTTTCAGATTTCAGTTTTCAGAGTGAAATAACCGTTAGTTTGTTTTCCGGTATTTACCTTTTTGATATAATTTAATAAATATAAAATTCGGTTTATCGTTCATTTTTAGCGGCAGAACGGTAAACCGAATTTTTTACGATTCATCTTATTCAAAAAACAAATATGAACGAATAAACTATTATTTATTTTCACATTACTTGTTTAATAAATCCATAACTCTTTTTTGAGTATCCACGCGATTCATAAAATTTATGAGCGTTTTCTCTTGGCAAACCACTATTCAACAAAATTACATTCTCTAAAATATCTCTGATATACTTGACATCACTTTGCTGATATTCTCTGTATGTTATTGAATTAGAAACCATAAATTCACCTCCGTAAATTTTGATTCATTATGTAATTATTGTAATATATCTTTTATTGACAATAACTGTCGGATATGATAATATTTTATCGGTGCTGAAAAGCATCCGGAAGGGTGACCATAACGGTAGGCGGTTGCACTCTTTGCCCTCGGAATGGAGGGTTGCTTATGCAATATGTTACATATGAGAACCTTTTTGCGTTCGTAATTGTGATAATCAGTATTGTGAGTCTTCTTAAAGACTATGAGGATAAAAAGAAATAACCGCCCGAGCCTGAGAAACTGAGCGGTGTATTTCTGTACATCATTTGTCTTGAGGGCGTAACCGTCTA
>JAZUHA010000162.1:0-1608 GCA_045641485.1 Acutalibacteraceae bacterium | reverse complement strand
CCCATAGGCTTTAACGGTAAAGGTCCCGTTGCGGTTGCGGATGCTCTGAAACTCAGCGGACACGACCCCGAAGTTATCATTTATCCTCATTGCAGACATGAAATATTAAACGAAGGCGAAAGTAAAGAAAAGATTTATTTTGATATCCTCGGCTGGCTTAATGCAATCTTATTTTAATTTTCCAAGGTGATTTTTTTGCAAAAAAATAATGTTTTTGTTTCCGCTGAAGTTTTAGAAAAGCAAAATGAATATAAAGAAAAAGTCAAAACCGTTTTAAGTGCCCGCTTTCACGGTAAACAGCCGAAAGCATTTGTGCATACATACGGCTGTCAGGGTAATGTTTCCGACAGTGAGCATATTAAGGGTATGCTCTTTGAAATGGGTTATACATTTTGTGAAACTCCCGAGGAAGCGGATTTTATACTTTTTAATACTTGTGCTATCCGTGAACATGCCGAGGACAGAGTTTTCGGCAATGTCGGAGCATTAAAAAGATTAAAAAGCGAAAACCGTAATTTGATTATTGCATTATGCGGTTGTATGATGCAGCAAAAACATATTGAAGAAAAAATCAAAAACAGTTACCCCTTTGTTTCCCTTGTTTTCGGCACTCATGTTCTTCACCGTCTGCCGGAACTTCTTTCAAAAACACTTTGTTCGGGCAAAAGAGTTTTTTGTATTGACGAAAGTGACGGCGTTATTGCCGAAGGTATGCCGTATTACCGTGACCAAAGCGAAAATGCGTGGTTGCCGATTATGTACGGTTGCAATAATTTCTGTACATATTGCGTTGTGCCGTATGTCAGAGGTCGTGAAAGAAGCCGTGACCCGGAAATAATAATTAACGAAGCAAAATTGCTTATTGCAGACGGGTATAAAAAAATTACTCTTTTAGGGCAGAATGTAAACTCATACGGTAATGACAATAACTTCGGTGTAAGTTTTCCCGAACTTATTCGCCGTCTTGATGCTTTAGACGGTGATTTCACCTTTGATTTTATGACTTCTCACCCGAAAGACTGTTCTTTTGAGTTACTTGATGTACTTTCCGAGTCTTCTCATTTCTGCGGTCATCTTCATTTGCCTGTTCAGTCCGGTAATAACAGAATTTTAAAGGAAATGAACAGAAGATACACACGGGAGCATTATTTGGAGTTAATTAAATACGCCCGTGAAAAAATCAAAAATTTAGATATTACAACAGATATTATAGTCGGTTTTCCCGGTGAAACTTATGAGGAATTCCGTGATACCGTTTCACTTATTAAAGAAGTGCGTTACGGTTCTATGTTTACATTTATTTATTCACCGAGAAACGGTACTTCCGCCGCAAAAATGCCCGACCCGATATCTAAAGAAGAAAAAACAAAATGGTTTACCGAACTTTTAAAAGTTCAGGAAGATATAGCAAAAAACGTAAATAACAATTTTTAATTGTTAAAATATATTTTTTAAAGGAGTTTAAAAATCACAGTAATTCAACTTACAAGACGTATCTGGCGCAGTGTAACCATTTCGCAGATTGGCTTACTGGAATGAGTGTCAATGATTGTGACAAGGCATGGGAATTAGTGCCAGAGTATCTTAAATCTCTTGAGCAAGAATACT
>JAZUHA010000161.1:0-14446 GCA_045641485.1 Acutalibacteraceae bacterium | reverse complement strand
CCGTATATCATATCGCGTGAGCGATATATCATTTGAAAAATGACAGTGTTCTCTGCCGAAGCCTTATTTTACTTGTTTTTTCGTTTAGTACTGTAAGAACACTCGCACCAAAAGCCGAAGGTCTTAACTGACTTTCGGTTTTTTCTTTTCTTAAGGGATTTAGCGTGCTGAAGCACGAATGAATAATGACATCGCTTCATAAGCAAATCCGCCGTTTTGCAGATTGGCAGGATATTTTTTCTTCCCTTGGCGATCTACCCGGTGAAGAGAAAAAAATAATAGTAATTGATGAATTTCCTTATATGTGTAAAGGTGATAAAAATATTCCGTCACTGCTGCAAAACCCTGCTCGAAACAATTGCCCGAAAGTGTGGCTACGCCACAATGTTATTAACCCATACTCTTTTTTTAATCATAATATATCCGAAGAGGTCTTTTAAAATGCCTGCACCTAAAACGCACGGGAATATTACATAAATCGAAAACCCTGCCCATGTGTGCAAAAGGAATGCGAGCGGAACGCTTACCGCAAGCGAAAAAACGCTGTCGAAAACGAATGTAACAACGGTTTTTCCGCCGCTTCTCAAGGTGAAATAAGAGGCGTTTGCAAAAGCGTCTATCGGAAGAAGCAAGCCGTTTACTTTTATAAAGTAGGCGGCATACATTTTTGAAATGTCGCTTGTTTTATAAAGTTCGGGGAATTTATCGGCTGTAAAGAATACCGCTATTCCTATAACCATACTGATAAAAACGGAAAAAGTAATAAGTTTTCTGTCTGTATCTACGGCTTTTTCATAATTGCCGGAACCGAGTTCTCTGCCTACGATTATACCGATACTTGAGCCGAGAGTCAGAAATGCGATATTCGCAAGACTTATTACCGTTGAATAAATGCTGTATCCTGCTACAACGGAAAGTCCGTGCAGACTGAAAGCAACACTTAAAAGCGACTGACCGCAAGACCACAGAAACTCATTTACGAGAAGAGGAGTGCCTTTAAGTGAAATATCTTTAAAGATATTTGCAGGCATATATAAACTTTTAAATGCACCTTTAAAATATGTAAATTTGTGACGTTTTTTAATTGCATAAACAACTATTATAATACACTCGATATATCTTGAAAGATTTGTTGCCCATGCGGCACCCGTAACGCCCATTTGCGGAAAACCGAGTTTACCGAAAATAAGGAGCCAGTTAAAAAGACAGTTTGTAAAAACAGCAACAATACCGGCAAACATCGGGGCGGCGGTTTCGCCCGTTTCACGAAGTGTATCTGAAAAAATCTGCGAAACGGTAAACGGCAGAAGTCCCCAAAGAATAACGGAAAGATATTTTTTCGCAAGTTCCACCGTTAAATTAACATCACACGTACTGTCAACATCGTGGATATAAAGACCTATAAGTTTATCTCCGAAAAGCAAAAATGTTGCAATTCCGAGACCGAAAATCAACAGCCCTATTCCCGTTTTATACCGAAGTGTATAACGAATACCGTCATTGTCTTTTTTTCCGTAAAACTGTGCCGTAAAAATGCCCGCACCGGAAATAGCGCCGAATATCGCAAGGTTAAAAACAAAAAACAACTGATTGACAATGGAAACGCCCGACATTTCCTCCGTGCCCAAAGCACCGACCATAAGATTGTCGAGCATACTTACAAAGTTTGTTATAAAATTCTGCACCATAATGGGCAGTGCAATGGCAAGCGTTGTTTTATAAAACTGCTTGTCTCCGATATATTTTTTCAAGTTCATATTATTCCCCGTTAAGAGTTTACTTTAAGTTCGGAAAGATTGTCGCAGTATTTGACGGAATCTCTCATAATTCCGAGAATGGTTAAAACGGCGTTTTCGTCTGTATATATTCCGTCTGAATACGGTTTTGTTTTAAAGTTATACCCCGTTGAGCCTATAGAACAGGCGTCAAATCCGTTTGTATTTCTACTTTTCAGAATATTTTGTACTTCTGCCTGTACCGTGTTTTACAATATAACCTGCCCCAACAAGAGCATTTAATATTCTTATGGTTTTATCTTTACTCCAACCCGTTTTCGCCGCTATTTCACTGCTTCCGTAATGAATTCCGCCGTTAAGCAACTCTAATACCTTATTCCCATCTGTTGTAACAGATGCCTTTGATGATAATGTCGGCAATATAACTGTAATAGAATTATCTTTTACTTTAAACTGCGGTTTAATTTTACCGGTTTTATATGCCTCAACAATTCTTCTTATTCCGGTGCCGAACATTTCGATGTAGTGCATTCTAAAGAAAATATTTCCTAATACGGGATTTCTCAATATTGAGATATTTCCGTCTAAATATTCAGCTTCGCTTATTCCTCTCGGCAAACCACCCGGAGACGAGATTTCTATTCTGTCTGAAAACATCGAGATTCTGATATTGGCGTTTATATCCCATGTTCTGTGGACTAACGCATTTGCAACAGCTTCCCGAAAGGCTTTTTCGGGAATTTTTTCAATTAAAGTTCTTTCTGCACCTTTAATCTGCTCATATTGATAATATCTTCGATAAATCTTAATTGCTTTATCATACTGAGCAAGAACCGAAATATTGACAAAACTCTCTCTGTCTGATATCTCATCAATAGAATTACCGAAACATACTACATCAATTCCCGGAAAGTTATTTACATCCGACAATAAAGATGCCGCATTATTTAACTTACCGTCTTTCGTATATAAACCCAAAGTACGAAGAGTGTCATCAGAAAGTGCCGTAATACCGAGCTTTTCTATAAGTTTTTTCTCAAGCACGGAAAAAGTCATATTATCATCATTTGCCAATGATTCAAAATACAGATTACTTCCTTCAAGAACAAGCCTCTTTAACTCAATTTGATCAACTTCAACAGATGAAGTATCGCTTCTGCGATACGCTTTCCCTTTATAAAGATACGGCTTGTATTTTCCTTCTTTAACTTCTAATGTTATTACTTTATTTGATCTGTTTACAGAAAGTGAATACTCAGGTTTAGGTGAAATTGAATCATTGATTTTATTTTCAATATCAAGGCATTTCTGCTCCGGAGAATCGATCCCGATAACCTTTCCGTCATCAGTAATTCCGAATAATATTTTCCCTGTACCGAAATTTGAAAATGCACTGACAGTCTTTAAAAAAGAATTTGTCAAGTCAGATTTATATTCCGTTGTCTTTGTTTCCTTCATTAACGACACCTCCGCTTTATTGCAACTATACAATATCATACCTGCAACGATAATGCAACGCATTTGTTTTCGTTGCATTATTGTTGCAACAAAAATCCTGTCGAAAAACTGCATAATATTCTTGTCATCAATTTTGACAGAAAACAGCAGTAAAACCAAATCGGTATACCGTATATAAATATTCAACTATGCTCTTTTCGGTATTATCATTTACCATGTTATAAATTAACGGTTAAATTTGTCAGATTGTCACAGTATTTAACGGAATCTCTCATAATTCCGAGAATGGTTAAAACGGCGTTTTCGTCTGTATATATTCCGTCTGAATACGGTTTTGTTTTAAAGTTATACCCCGTTGAGCCTATAGAACAGGCATCAAATCCGTTTTCGGAAAAAGGCAGGCAAGACGGAGTGCCGAAAATGTTTATATTCTTTTTCATATAAATTGCAGAAGAATCCGCAATTTCTTTTACCGTATCAAAAATGCTTTCGCCGTTGTATTTAATTTTTTTACTGCCGGTAAGAGCGAATTTTTCATTACCTACGCTGTCTACACAAATAAAGTATGTCGGAATATCCCGACTCCTTAATTTGTGCTTACTTAAAAATTCCGAAGCACCTTCACGGCACAAAAAATTATCTCCGCATAAAAGAACGCAGACTTCCGTATTCGCAAGTCTTATTCCGTTCAGGCAGAGAAGTTTCATAATTTCACCGCAACACAAAGACGGAACTAAAGACGAAGATGCACCGAAAACGGAAGTTTTCTTTTTGTATATAAAAAATGCAAAAACATAAAACACTCCGAGACCTGTACAAAGTGATGACAGAAGACCGAAAAATCCGTTATTTACGGGAGAGCCGACAAAAAGATAAAGCGTAATACTTAAAAATGTGAACGCCGCCGAAAATAAAGAGCATACGGCAATATGCAGAGGCGCATTACCTTTTAAAAACGGCACTCCGTTTTCACGAGAAGAATCAATCCCGGAAACAAAAACTATTCTGTTTACCGTTTCGGAACGGGAGTATCTTTTAAAAACCAGATTTTGCGATTTTTTCCTTGTAAATAAAAAGTCAAGTTTTTTGCCGTTAAAAATATATTTATAGCAGAACAATGAAAACGCAAAAACAAATAAAACGGATGAAATGCACGGTAAAGCGGAAGAACCGCATATTTCACCGATTTTAAAAAACAAAGCACCGAAAATCGCAAAAATGCACGAAATTTTATAAATTACGGCAGAAGCAGAGGGGCGGCCGAAGAAAATTTCTTCGTCCGCTTCGTCACAATAAGGTTTTATTTCATTAAGTAAAAATCGGGAAGTCTCTTTTTCGCCTGCCGAGCAGGCAAGTCTTTCCGGTATTTTTTCATTTATATCCTCTGCACCCGATAAAATGTTTTTAACACTTTCGGGGGATATATCAAATAAATTATTCATATAAACCGTTTACTTTTTTGAATGTATCAAAAGCCTTTTCCCAATCACAGTGGTTTTCGGGAATAAATTCTTTAAGGTTTTCGCCTTCGGCTATGATTTTTCTTGCTTCTTTCAAGTTCTTTATATCGCCTTTTGCCATAAACTGAATGGCAACATTACCGAGTGCGGTGGCTTCTACGGGACCGCCGTAAACAGGAACATTACAACTGTCGGCAGTCATTTTTAAAAGAAGGTTATTTTGGCTTCCGCCGCCCATAACATGAATTTTATCGTATGTTTTACCCGTGCAGTTTTCAATTCCCTTTAATGTATATCTGTATTTAAGAGCAAGACTTTCGTAAATACAGCGCAAAACTTCGCCGTCTGTTTTTGGAACATACTGTCCTGTTTTTTTGCAGTATTCCTTTATTTTCTCGGGCATATTGCACATAGATGCAAAATCGGGAGCATCAGGGTCAATAAAGCATTTGAACGGCTCACTTGCAAGTGCAAGTTTTTCTATTTCGGGGAAAGAATACTCTTTGCCCTCACGGATAAACTGACGGCGGCTTTCCTGAACAAGCCAGAGTCCGCATATATTTTTAAGGAAAGCGGTGGTGTAATTATAGCCGCCCTCATTTGTAACATTCATTTTTTTACTCTGTTCGTTTATTACGGGCGCATTTACTTCCGTTCCGAACAAAGACCATGTTCCGCAACTGATAAATGCAAAATCGTCGTTTTCGGTCGGGGTGGCGGTTATGGCGCTTTGTGTGTCGTGACCGGCAACTGATATAACATCTATATCGGAAAGACCGAGTTCTTCACAGATATCGTCACTGAGTTTGCCTACAACAGTACCCGTTTTAATTAAATCGGGAAGAATACTGCGGTTTATTCCGAAAGCATTAAGCACTTCTTCTGACCAGTCTTTTGTTTTAAGGTCTACCATTTGAGAGGTTGTAGCTATGGAATATTCGGCGTTTTTCTTTCCCGTAAGCATATATGTAAGTAAATCCGGCATAAAAAGAAGAGTTTCCGCCTCTTCTAAAATATACGGTCTGTTTTCTTTAAGTGAAAGAAGTTGAAAAAGCGTGTTAAAATCCATAAACTGAATGCCGGTTATATCGTAAAGGCGCTCTTTGGACATATATTTTACTGAGCGCTCAACCATACCGTCATTTCTTTTGTCACGGTAATGAACGGGGTTTTCTATTAAGGTACCGTCTTTTCTTAAAAGTCCGAAGTCAACACCCCAGGTATCTATACCTATACTGTCAAAACCGCCATTTTCCTTTGCTTTTTGCATACCTTGTTTTATTTCAAAAATAAATCTCTGAATATCCCAGTAAACTGTTCCGTTAATGGAAACGGGGTCGTTTGAAAAACGGTGAATTTCCTCTAATTTTATTGTTTTACCGTCAAAAATTCCGAGGATTGCTCTGCCGCTTGATGCACCGAAATCAAATGCCAAAACTCTTTTTTCCATAAAAATACCTCATTTCAAAAAGCAGTTAATAATAATTTCTTCCGCTTCGGCTTCCGTTTTGCCGAGAGTCTGAAGTTTTAATAACTGGTCGTTGTTTATTCTGCCTATAGCCGCCTCGTGAACGATGTTGGCTTCGCTGTGATTTGCGCTTATTTCCGGTATGGAACGTATATGCGCATTGTCGCATATAATGGAGTCACACTGAACATGAGCACGGCAGCGGTTATTTCCTATGGCTCTCGGATAAAAAATCTGACTTGACCCGTCTTTTGCAACAGAACGGGAAATAATCTGTGCAGATGAATTTTCACCGTTTAATTCAATAATGACATTTGAATCCGCAATTTGTTTTCCGTGTGTCATAAGTTTTTCAAAAATCATAAGACGGGCGCCGTCTTTAAGTACGGCTTTTGTATTTCTTTTTGTGGAGTCAACGCCTTTTATCTGCACCATTTCCATTTCGCAATGGGCGTTTTCGTCTAAAAATACTTCGGTTGTGGGGTTAAGAACTCTTTCGCCCGTACCTTCGCCTTCACCGTAATGCTTTTCAACATATTTAATTTTTGCGTTTTTTCCGATATGAAAACGGTGTATGCCGTCATGCTCGCTTTTTTTACTGCCGCTGTTGTGTATTCCGCAACCTGCAACTATTAAAACATCGGCATCGTCACCAATATAGAAATCGTTATATACAAGGTCGTCAACACCCGTTTCGGTTATGATAACGGGTATGTGAACACTCTCGTTTTTTGTGCCCGGTTTTACGGTAATATCAATTCCCTGTTTGTCCTGCTTCGGCTCTATGATTATATTTTCGCTTGAACGCCTGCCGAAAGATTCACCGTTTTTGCGAAAACTGTATGCGCCCTGCGGTATTTCGTGAAGCCCCGCTATTGCTTCAAGCATATTTCTGTCTGTTTTTTCCATTTTTATATTCCTTTTTATCTGAATGAGCAAGCGCCGTCAAACTGTGCCATAAGTTTCGGGAAAACTTCGTCTCTCGGACCTTTTTCTTTAACGGTACCGTCTGCTATAATTGCAATTTCGTCTGCTATTTTCATAATTCTTTCCTGGTGAGAGATTATGAGCATACTTTCCTTGCGGGTTTTGGTGATTGCACGGAAACTTTCAACAAGCATTGTAAAACTCCAAAGGTCAATTCCCGCTTCCGGTTCGTCATAAATCGCAAGTTCAAGATCTCTTGCCATAAGCGTTGCTATTTCTATTCTTTTTATTTCTCCGCCGGAAAGAGAGGTATCAACTTCACGGTTGAGGTAATCTTTTGAGCAAAGACCTACGCCCGTAAGATATGCACAGCACTGATCTTCGGGTAATGTACTGCCGTGAGCAAGGCTTAAAAGGTCACGAACGGTAAGACCTTTAAACCTCGGCGGCTGTTGGAAAGCATAGCCTATGCCGAGTTTCGCTCTTTCGGTTATTGAAAGTTCCGTAATATCTTCGCCGTTCCACAGTATTTTACCGCCCGACGGTTTTTCTATTCCCATAATGAGTTTTGCAAGTGTTGATTTTCCGCCGCCGTTCGGACCGGTTATTACGAGAAATTTGCCGTCTTCCGCGGTGAGCGAAACATCTTTCAATATTTCTTTTTCGTGTCCGTCTTCCGAAACGCCCCACGATACGTTTTTAAGTTCAAGCATAAAGTTCTTCCTTTAAGCAAAATATCAATTTTCAATCTTAAATTATATACAATTGTGTAAGTTTATTCAAGTATTTTTAAAAATTCCTTGTCTGCAGAATTAAAATATGTTATATTTTTAAAAAATAAAATCAGGAGATGATTTTATGGCTGTTTACGGCGGATGTTCCGAAAAGGAACTTGACCGCAATATACTGGAGGCTGTTTTAAGTGAAACGGTTGCGGGCGTGGCGCTTGTTTCGCCCCGTTCCGACGGTATAAAACTCGAATATACCAACAACGCCTTTTTTTCAATATTCGGTTATACCCGAGAAGAATATGAATTTCTTGACGATAAAGTCAGAATGAGTCTTTTTAATAAAGATGACTTTATAAAAGTTATTTCGCATCTTAACAGTAACTATACTGCCGGTAAAACCGTTCAGTTTGAGTGCCGTGTAAACAAAAAGGGCGGCGAGGAAAACCGTGCGCTCTTTACCGCCACGATGCTTGACCCCGATATATACGGTCAAAACAAATTCGTTTGCAATATAGTTGACATTACCGACCTTAAAAAACTTCAGCTTGAAATTCAGTCCGAAAGGGAAAGATATGAACTTGTCGAAGAAATTTCAGACGATATTGTATTTACATACGATGTTATTAAGGATACTTTCGACTGCTCTCCCAAAATACTGAACTCTTTAAGACGGCAAACCCATATTGATAATGCAATAGAACACGTTACATACGGTGATGTTTTCGATCACCGTGACGTTTCCTCGTTTATTGAGGCTATAAGCAACGCTTTTTCAGGCAGAAGGGTAAATTCGTTTGATGCCCGCATAATAAATCTTCACGGTGACGGTATATGGTACAGAATGAAATTTGCGGCGATTTACGACGATGACGGAAACGCTTTGAAATTCGTGGGGACTATGAGGAATATAGACAGCGAGAAAAAAGAAAAAAACCGTCTTATTTCTCAGGCGGAAAAAGACAATCTTTCGGGATTTTTAAATAAAATTTCCACGGGAATGAAAATAAATGAGATTGTTCGTGACAGTTCCGTTCAAAAAGGTATGTTCATTCTGATTGATATTGATAATTTTAAGCAGATAAGTGAAATATCAATCCAAAAAAGCGATGCTTTTCTTAAAAAATTTTCGGAAAATATCCTCTTGCGTTTTCGCAGCGGCGATGTACTCGGCAGAATCGGAACCGATAAGTTTGTGATTTTTGTAAGCGGTCTTACAAAAGATTCCGAGACAACGGTGAAAAAAATCAATGATATTGCGGATGTATGTAAGACAACATCTTTGGCGGAAAATCTCAGTACGCCCGTTACATGCAGTATAGGTGTTTCGTTTTATCCCGATTGCGGTACAACATACGGAGAACTTCTTGAAAAAGCAAATGAAGCGCTCAGCAAGGTTAAAGCAACCGGAAAAAACAATTTTGCTTTTGTCGATTGACAAAAAACTATTGTTGTAGTATTATTACTTTCTAACTGATTTTACGGAGGTTCATAATTATGAAAAAAATTCTTTCGGTTTTACTTGCGGTTTGCATGCTTTTCACACTTTGCTTAAATTCTTTTGCTGCTCTTAAAGCAGATGCAAAACTCAAGTTTAACTCAGACGGCAAATTCAAAATTCTTGTTCTTGCGGATGTTCAGGATGTTTATCCTCTCAAGGAGGCAGAGATAGCGTTTATTAACGCCGCTCTTGATGAAACAAAACCCGATGTTGTTGTTTTTGACGGTGACAATATTGTTTGTTCCGATGTAAGAGCGTATGAACAGCTCCTTACTCCTCTTACCGAGAGAAATATTCCCTTTACATTCGTTTTCGGCAATCACGACGACGAAAGTTCAGACCTTACAAAAGAAGAGATGCTCAAAGAGTATCAGAAATATAAAGGCTGTCTTGCTTATGATGCAGACCCCTCTCTTCACGGCTGTGCAACACATAATCTTCCCGTTCTTTCAAGTGACGGCTCAAAGGTTGCATTTAACCTCTGGCTTATGGACAGCGGCGACTATGTTTACGATGCAGAAGGTAATCAGCTCGGTTACGACTGGGTTCGTGAAGACCAGATAAAATGGTACGAAAAAACCCGTGATGCTCTTAAAGAAGAAAACGGCGGCGAACTTGTTCCGTCTATGATGTTTGAGCACATTATACCCAAGGAAGCCTGCGAAAAGATTTTTTATAAATCATATATTCCGCTCGGCGACCTTACCATAAACTTTATTGATAATACACAGCTTACGGTTATCCCCGATGTTACGGCTTTCAGCGGTTTTCTGTTTGAAAAGAGTTGCCCGGGCATAGGTTCCGACGGTCAGTGGCAGTCACTTGTTGACGGCAAAGACGTTTTGGGTGTTGTAGTAGGTCACGACCATGTAAACGGCTTTATTGCAGATGTTGACGGTGTAGACCTTATTCAGACGGCAGGTGCAACATATCATTCATACAGCAACAACTTTATTCAGGGCGGCAGAATTATTGAAATTGACGAAAACAACCCCTGGGAGTACAAGACATACAATGTTACAACAGCAGAACTTGTTACAAACGGTCATACGGAAATTTCCGATGCCGATTCCGAAAAGAGCGAGTTTGGTTATAAACTTGACTACTTCTTCGGAAAAGTTCTTGATGTATTTATGAATATAGTAAGAATTATTCTCGGCGATATGTTTTCGATAACGAAATAATTTCAGGCAATCACCTGCGGTGATTAGGAGACTGCTTCGCAGTCAGGCACGCCTTCGGCGTAGGATTCAGGCTTCAGGATTGTAACAACAAGTATATCTATTCATATATAGTAAGCGAGCGAATATAATACAAAAAACGGTTTATCGTTCATCTTTAACAGA
The DNA here is from genome assembly GCA_045641485.1 of Acutalibacteraceae bacterium. Lineage (GTDB taxonomy): Bacteria > Bacillota > Clostridia > Oscillospirales > Acutalibacteraceae > DTU089. The sequence continues at coordinate 3,822 of JAZUHA010000161.1, read as the reverse complement.
ACGGTAAACCGTTTTTTATTATCCTGAAAATGCGAAGCATTTTCGCCTATAGCCTAAAATCGCTTTGCGATTTTGCCTGAACCCTACGCCGAAGGCGTAACCACTAATCAATTCCTACCGCAACATTCGCAGTTGCCGTCACAGACAGGCTGTTCTTTCTCTGAATCTTCTTTTGCATACATAACAGACGGGTTATTATGCTTTTCAAGGTCGGTGTTTGCCCAGATTTCATCGGCAACCTTACCCCAGTTTTCTGCAACCGTTCTTGTTTTGGCAGCCAGATCTCTCGGATCTTCGGGAGCAAGCATTTCGGTTGAATGTGCGCCCGAACGCTCAACGGCACCGACAATTGCATCGGGATTATCAAGGATGGGGCAGGGGCGCAAATGGTTTTTGTTCCACGGCTGACCTTTGTAATATTCCATAAACAAGGGGGATTTAAGTGCTTCTATAAGAGAAACATCCTTGATATTGACATTTGAATAATGAACGAAAGCGCAAGGCTCAACATCACCGTTTGCGTTTATGTGCAGGTAATGTCTGCCGCCTGCGATACAGCCCTGAACATATTCGCCGTCGTTCCAGAAATCCATAAGGAACATCGGTTTTTCGTTTCTTGCTTTTCTTATGAGTTCATAGGCTCTTTTTCTTTGTTCGGCATTTACCATAAGTTCGGGAACGGCATCTTTGCCTACGGGCATATATGTAAAGAACCATGTGAAAAGACCGCCGTTCTCAATAAGGAAGTCTATATAGTCACTGCCGCAGACTTCTTCTACATTCTTTGAATGGTAGCAGATTGAGTAACCGAAAAGAAGACCGTGAGACTTCATCATTTTTATTGAGTTGATAACTTTACTGTATGTACCCTCACCACGGCGCATATCCGTTGCTTCCTCGTGACCTTCTATGGAGAAAGCGAGGATAAAGTTACCTACTTCCTCAAGGTCACGGCAGAATTTTTCATCTACAAGTGTGCCGTTTGTGAATGCAAGGAATGCACAGTCGGGATTTTTACGGCAGAGCTTTAAAATATCTTCTTTTCTCATAAGCGGCTCACCGCCGGAAAAAATATAAACGAATGTACCGAGTTTTTTGCCCTGCTCCACTATACTGTCAAGTGTTTCAAAAGACATGGAAGAACTTTTGCCGTATTCGGCAGCCCAGCAGCCTTTGCAGCGAAGATTGCAGGCGGCAGTCGGATCCATAAGAATTGCCCACGGAATATTGCATTTGTATTTTTCTATATTTTCCGTTCTTTCGGCAAAACTGTTAAGTGCTATATTAAGAAGAACGGGAACGAATTTATCAAGCACGGCGGGATTTGTATTGTTAAGAATGTTTTTAACAAATCTCGTCCAGTTGTTGTTCGGGTCTTCAAAACTTTTTCTTAAATTGTTATATGTAACCTGATTTGCCTTTTTAACATCGGCTTTTTCAACGAGGTTAAGTACCTTTATAAGGTTTTTATCGGGATCTTTTCTTGCATAGCTTATGGCTTTTTTTACGGCAAAAGCGTATGCAGTTGCTTTTAATGAATTTTCCATACCAAAACTTCTGTGACGGAAAAATCCGCACACCTTTCATTTCATAAAAATTACGGTTTTTTGCATACAATCACAAAAAAGCATTATAAAGTATAGCACATTTTGATTTAAAGTCAAGTAAACATACATATTGTAATATTTGTGTAACATATTAAAGTGTTGTTTTGAGGCTTATTTTGTGAATTTTACACAAACAAGTCGAAAAAATATTAGTGTGGTTTTGAACAAAATATATCAAAAATGCTTGAAAAATTAGCAGAACTTTGATATTATTACTATGGTAGTTTGTGTATTAAGAGGTGAGTTTTTGAAAAAATCACAGAATTTACCGGAAAATAATCCCAGTGATTTTCCGTTATATGTTTTTCATGAGGGTAAAAATTACCGTGCAGGTGATTTTTTCGGTGCTCATAAAACGGAGAACGGTGATTTTGTCTTCCGTGTCTGGGCTCCGCATGCAAAAGAGGTTTTTACGGTAGGCGATTTTAACGGTTGGAACGAAAGCGCTTCACCGATGAAAAAACTTAATGATAACGGCGTGTGGGAATGTATCTGTTCGGGTGTTAAAATTTATGATTGCTATAAATTTCTTATTATAACTAATGACGGCAGGCATATTTTTAAAGCCGACCCGTATGCCGTTCACAGCGAAACAAGACCGGGAAATGCATCTAAAGTATTTATAAGCGATTACAAATGGAAAGATTCAAAATGGCTTAAAAAGCGAAAAGAAGCATCTGTATACGATTCGCCCGTAAATATATATGAGCTTCATATAGGCTCGTGGCGTAAGCACCCCGACGGCAATTTCTTTTCTTACTGCGAACTTGCAAAAGTACTTCCCGATTATGTTGCCGATATGGGCTATACCCATGTTGAGTTTCTTCCCGTTTCGGAACATCCGTTTGACGGCCCCTGGGGATATCAGGTAACGGGTTATTATTCGATAACATCACGCTACGGAACGCCCGACGATTTTAAAATGCTTGTAGATGCTCTTCACAACAAGGGTATAGGTGTAATATTGGATTGGGTTCCGGCGCATTTTCCGAAAGATGAATTCGGTCTTTCCGATTTTGACGGAGAACCTTGCTACGAGTATAAAGACAAGAGAAAAGGCGAGCATCTCGGTTGGGGTACAAAAGTTTTTGATTTCGGCAGAAACGAAGTTAAATGTTTTCTTATTTCAAATGCTTTGTTCCTGTTTAACGAATACCATATCGACGGTATAAGAATGGATGCCGTAGCTTCTATGCTCTATCTTGATTACGGCAGGGAAAAAGGTCAGTGGCTTCCCAATAAAAACGGCTCTAACGAAAATCTTGAGGCTGTGGAATTTATTAAAGAACTTAACGAGGCTGTTTTTAAAGAACACGGTGATGTTATGATGATTGCCGAGGAGAGTACTTCGTGGCCGCTTGTTTCAAAACCCGTTTATTCGGGCGGTCTCGGCTTTAATTTCAAATGGAATATGGGCTGGATGAATGATATTTTAAAATACTTCTCTATGGACGGTATTTATAAAAAGTTCAATCATGACCTTGTTACATTTTCATTCTTCTACGCATTTTCCGAGAATTTTATTTTGCCGATTTCTCATGACGAGGTTGTTCACGGCAAATGTTCGCTTATAAACAAAATGCCCGGCAGTTATGAAGAAAAGTTTGCGGCAATGAGAGCATTCCTCGGATATATGTATGCACACCCCGGTAAAAAACTTTTGTTTATGGGCTCGGAGTTCGGTCAGTTTATCGAATGGGATTATAAAAAAGAACTTGACTGGCTTTTACTTGATTACGATATGCACCGTAAGATGCAGTTCTTCACAAAATCTTTAAATAAATTCTACAGGAAGAACTCCTCCTTATGGGAAATTGATTACGGTTGGGAGGGCTTCTCGTGGATAGTAAGCGACGACCGTGACAATTCGGTAATTGCATTTGTACGAAGTAACAAACAAAACGAAAAAATAATAGCCGTATGTAACTTTACGAATGTCAGACGGGAAGAGTATATAATAGGTGTACCGGAAAGCGGTAAATATGAATTGGTGTTTAATTCAGACAGTAGTGAATTCGGCGGCTTCGGTGAAAAAATCAGAAAAACATATAAAACCGAAGAAGTTTCGTCGCACGGCTTTGACAACCGCATAAAACTGTCTCTTCCGCCTATGTGCGTTTTGTATTTAAAAAAGAAAAAAGAAAAATAATAGCCGAAAGGAATAAGTGATATGGCAAAGAAAACAGAATGTATTGCAATGCTTCTTGCCGGAGGG
>JAZUHA010000160.1:0-15544 GCA_045641485.1 Acutalibacteraceae bacterium | reverse complement strand
TGCAACCCCTTGGCTCACAGAACGACATGGCTACGATTAGACTTTCGCCTTTTTCATTTTTAAGTTTAAAGTACTGAACATCACAGTGATTCATATTATCCTGCGGTCTTATATACGGCTCGTACTGTTCTTCTACCGTGCTTGTAAACTTATCGTTAAAGCACTGTGCTTTAAAATCACAAAGACATTCAAACGGACCTTTACCGAAATATTCGAGTTCTTTAAAGTCTTTATCCGCCTCAAACGTAATACCGAAACGGGGCAGGTCAAATACGGTATCAAGATTGCCCGAAACGGGGTTTAATGTGGCTTCTACGGTGAGAACACCGTTAGAACCGATAATATAAAGAAGTGTTATATCAAACATAGCGGATTTTTTATTGAATAGCGTATAATAAGCATTTACAAATGCAAAATCGTCCATAAGTTCTCCGCTGAAACTCATAAGCTGAACATCGGGAACAGAAAGAAGGTGTTCTTCCCATCTTTCGCAGTCCGCACGGTCGTTATCCACATAGGCTCTTGAAAGATTGAAGAAAAAGCCCTTATGTGAAACGGGATTTTCATTAAGTACGGAAACGCCGTCTTTGATAAACGAAAGCATCTCGCCCGTTTTTGTATTGAATACCGCTTCGCCGCCGTCAAATTTAACGGTAAGTCTGCCGTTTTCCGATTCCATAACCGCTTTACCCGGTTCTGCAACAGGGAACCGGAAAGCGGACTCATTAAGAGTAAGTTGCTCCCTTGCAATTTCAAAATCGCCGTCAAGATAAACTATATCAAGATAAACATTTTTGTTCGTGTTGATTTCAGGAAGAGCAATCTCATAGTCGGCTTCTTTTTCGGCATCAATATCGGTCATAAATGAACCGCATTTAAGAAGTTCGCCGTTCTCTTTTACCTGCCAGTAAATTTCTATATATGAAGAGTTGCGGAATTTATTTGTGTTTTTAACCGTAAGTATATTATTCTTTAACTTTTTAACACGAAGCGGTCTGTAAAGTGCTTTCATTTCAAGCGCACCCGTATGCGGAGTTCTGTCAGGATAAAAAAGTCCGTCTACACAGAAACAGCCGTCGTGAAGTTTTTCGCCGTGGTCGCCGCCGTATGTATATTCATAGGGGAAGCCGTCGTTTATATGTCTTACGGAATGGTCTGCCCACTCCCAGATACAGCCGCCCATAAATATATCATCGGACTCAAACATTTCCATATATTCTTTAAGTGCGCCGGGACCTACGCCCATTGCATGACAGTATTCACAAAGGAAAAACGGAACTTCCGTGTACTGTTTTCCTCTTTTTCTTTCTTTTACAAGTTTAAGTTCGTCGGGGTGTGTATACATCTCGGAATATACATCATAATGATAACGCTTTGTACGGCTGACACCCTCGTAATGAACGGGAATTTTTGTGCCGATTTCATTTTTGAGCATATCGTAACATTTATCGTGGCACTTGTAACCGTTGGATTCATTACCGAGCGACCACATAATAATACACGGGTGGCTTCTGTCACGGTAATACATTCTTCTTACACGGTCACAATAGCGCTTTGCCCATTTTAAATTATGACTTATGCAGTCGGTTTCACAGCCGAGGTGCCAGAGACCGTGAGTTTCTATATCCGCTTCGTCAACAAGATATACACCGTAACGGTCGGCAAGAGAAAGGAAAAACGGGTCGGGCGGATAGTGTGAAGTTCTTACGCAGTTTACATTGTACTGCTTCATAAGAATAATATCTTTTTCAAGGTCGTCAAGGTTTTCGGCATAACCTTTTGTTTCGTGAGTATCGTGGTGGTTAACGCCTTTAAGTTTAATTTTTTTGCCGTTAAAATAATATGTTGTACCTTTGATTTTAATATCACGGAAACCGACAAAGGAACGGATTGTCATACTTTCACCGTTTTTGTTGTTGAGAGTAACAAAAAGTTCATAAAGTTTAGGCAATTCCGCATTCCATTCGGTAACCGAAAGTTTTTTAAATGCAAATGACAAATCTTTTGCGGCTTCTTTTTCTTCGCTTACAAGAAGATTTTCGCCGTCAAAAAGAGAAACCTTTGCAGAACAGCCCGAAACTGCTCCTTTTATGCCGAGATTAACATTAAGAGTATATGTTTTACCCGTTTTTTCGGCTATTGCTTCGTAATCGTTTATAAATGTTTTTTCAAATTTATAAAGAAGAACATCACGGAAAATACCGTTTTCACGGAACATATCCTGCGCTTCAAGATATGAGCCGTTGCACCATTTGAAAAGAACGGCGACTATCTCGTTTTCGCCCTCTTTAAGGAATTTTGTAATATCAAATTCATAAGAATTGTGCGCTGCCTCGCCGTAGCCGACAAATTTGCCGTTTATATAAAGGTCAATACACGGCACGGCACCTAAAAATGTTATGATATAATTCTTTTTTATGTCATCTATATTGATGAATTTACGGTAAACACCGCAGGAAAAATCCTCCGGTAAATCGGGCGGTGTTACACCCTTTTTTTCCGGAAGTCCGAGTGCTACCGGGTCAAAAGCATACGGGCAGTTTATGTATTCGGGAGATTCGTATCCCGTTCTCTGCCAGGTGCAGGGTACGGTGATTTTATCGAATTTCACTCTTGAACTGTCAAAAACTTCGGGAAGTTTTGATTTTTTCTTATAATACTTAAAATCCCATTCGCCTGAAAGAACAGTTACCATATCGCTCTCGTAACGCTCTTTTTTGTAATCGGCATTTTTTGCTTTTTTAAATGTGGTGTGGGGAATAAAATATGCTCTCGGTGCATATCTGTTTTTTTCGACAACGCCGAAATCGCAATGATTTGTTTTGTTAAAAGAATATTTCATAACATTTCCTCCGCAGAAATTTTTATACATTTTTATATTACCACAGTAAGCATCTGTTTGCAATAAAACATATTACAAATTCAGGCTTAATTCGATATAAATCTGCAAAACCGTAATCTTTCTTCATTCGGATATTGTTTTCTGCCGTTCTGGGTAGTATAATACCCTCAAAATAATATCTTTTCACGTTTTTTCAGAAAGGCAGTTGATTTTATGAAATTAAAATGCTATATTCCTCTGTTTTTAGTAATTGTTCTTTTATTCACCTATTTCAGAATTTTCGAGGGGATAGGAACAGGCAAAGTAAGCAAAGATGATGCCGGCACCACATATCATGAAAACGGTGATACAACTTATCATTCATCGGAAGAAAATATCGTATTTGATGATGAGACCTGCATTCAGTATTTCAATAATATTTTAAATGTTTATTTGAAGGATGATTTAGATACCGATGAATGTGAAGAACTTGCAAAAACGGTTGACGGTCAGGTATGCGGTTATTTAAGTAATATCGTAACTATGATTCAAATAAAGGTGGATGAAACTTCACTCGACGAATTGAAAAGCAAAGCTTCCGAACTTATGAAAAATAAATATGTATTATATGCAAATTATGATATTCCGATAGAATTTTCTCCCTGCGAAGTTGATTCCGATCCGTGGAACTCGTCAACGAAAAGCATACAGGGTAAAAACAACGAAAATAATCCTGAAGGAAACGATTGGTGGGCAGAAGCCATAAAAGCTTACACGGCTTGGGAAAAATACGACTCTGCCGAAATTTCCGATCCGACAACAGTCGGTGTTATTGACAGCGGATTTTTCACAAAACACGAAGAACTTGAAGGAAATATAGAATTCCCCGACGGATATACCGAGAATATACCGAACAGCCACGGTACAAGTGTCTGCGGATTTATCGCCGCTAAGCATAACGATAAAGGAATAAGAGGCGTTGCCGATAAATCAAAACTTATATGTATTGACAACACGCATGGGAAAAAAGTCTTTAATAACACCGCCGAATTTATCGAAATGAACGTTGCAGTGATTCAAAAGGGTGCAAAAGTTATAAATAATTCCTATGGAAATACAATGTTTTGTAAAAACGGATATTCGGATGATAATTTGGGTAAGAAAGCCTTAGATGAAGAAGACTTCAAAAAAATAAAATCATACGATGATTATTTAAGCCTTTTAAACAATACGGCGGTTGAAACCGGAAAAGATTGTATGCTCCTTATATATTATTTAATGTTGAATGAAGAAAGTGATTTTATTTTTGTCCAGGGTGCCGGCAACGGTTATAACGATGCATGGGGAGAAAAATCGGAAAAATTCGAAACAGCCGGTCACGATGCGTTTTACACCGGATACTATAATGCGATAAATGCTGAAGTGTTTAATAAATTAAATACTGAAATAGATAACGCCTTTACAAAAAGCGGTATAACATATGATATGATAGCAAATCATAAATTAACCGTCGGAGCCGTACAGAATACAACGGACGATAAAGGTCGGTATTATGCCGCCCTCGGTTCAAGTTTCGGCAAAAACGTCGATATTTTTACTCCCGGTGACGATTTATTTTCTATTGATTATGATAAACTCTTAATACAAAATATTAACATATCTCCGTATTCAAAAAGTAAAAGCGGCACATCATTTGCATGCCCGATTGTTTCGGGAAGTCTTGCGTTGCTGTGGTCACTTAAGCCGTCATTAACTGCCGGAGAATTAAAAACGCTTGTATGTAAAAGCAGCATAAAAGCAATAGGTGTAGGAGAAGATAATGGTTCTGTTTATCCTATGTTGAATGTCGGAGAAGCTGCAAAAAAAATCTGCGATAAAAAAGAAAAAACTCCGACAACTACCGAAAAAGAAAAGCCAAAAGCAAAAGAAGAAGCCGTTCTTATTTCTGCAAATGAAAATGATTTCAATGATTTTATAAATTATTTCAGCGGCTACGCATTATTAAACCGTGTTACGTCCTTTGATTGTAAAAACTCCGATACCGAAGAGATAATTTCATTTCTTTTTAACGGAACTAACGGATTATCATTCAAAAAAGTGCCTCAAGCCAGTATAACAGACAGCGACCCTCTTAACAGAATGACTTCCGATTCTTATTCTGACGGCACTATTTACACTATATCCGAAAGTTCTTTGAAATTTATCTGCGAAGACATATTTAATACTGCATATTCTTCACCAAAATCCAAGCAAAACGGAGTATTTGATAAAAAGTGGTGCAGATATAATTATATTGGCAATTTGTATTTTTGGGGAGGTCCTGCCGGAATTACCGAGGAATACCAGTATGAACTGATAGGACATACCGCACTTGATGACGGTAAATATTCTCTTGATATTATCTCTCATCGAATTGATCCTGACTATGATCATCAGACAAACCTTACCGTTAGCGCAGGACTCAAGAAAAATGATGCCGGAGAAAAATATTGGTCAATTTACTCAATTTTCGAAGTTGATAACGATAGCGAAAAAGAAACATATGAAACAACTACCGAAAAACGGCAGAATCCGACAGAAAAAAAAGAACGGAAATCTTCAAATAATAAGCCATGGTTTGATGCTCTGAGGCACAAACTTTATGAATTACTCAATGAATACGGTAATTCCGAAACCTGTACATTCGAGTTATATGATGCGGATTTCAATTCAATTCCCGAAATATACCTTTGCCTCGGTCAAAGTCGTATATCGGGTGCATTCGGTTATTCATATTCGGGAAGTAAATATTCGCAAATGGGTACTTTCGGTGATTTTGGTGATATATCATATAATGAAGATAATCAATATTTCAGAGTTTCACACGGCGGACCCGGTATAATTGAAACCACAATTTATGAAATCAGTAACGATAGTCTTAATAAACTTGCTTCTTATTCTGAAAACTCTGTAATTTCCGCAATTTACGAAATAAACGGTAATGAGGTTTCGCAGTCGGAATACGAGGATTTTGTTTATGATTATGATAATATGGAATGGATAAACCTCGGTGAAAAATATACTCTTTCTGAACAAAACATTGAAAAAACTCTTTCTTCTGTAAAATAATATTTATAGCGAAAATTATAAAGGAGATGACGGAATACGGAACTTTACGACAAGCAGACGCTTTCGGGCGTGGTTGAAGATATTGTTTTTCAAAACTCTTCAAACGGCTATACGGTTATGGAGTTTTCAACCGAAGATGAACTGTTTACGGCTGTCGGCATTATGCCGGAATTGGTTCCCGGTGAGACCGTCAATCTTAACGGAACATTTACCATGCACCCGTCTTTCGGCAGGCAGTTCAAGGTGGAAAGTTTCTGCCGTTCAATGCCGGAAACGGACGACCAGATTTTTAAATACCTTTCTTCCGGCATCATTCACGGAATAGGACCGAAAAAAGCATCTTCCATTATAGAAAAGTTCGGCACATCAACACTTGATGTAATAGAAAATTCACCCGAACAACTTTCAAAAATAAAAGGAATTTCGCTTGATCAGGCAAAAAAAATAAGCGAAGAATTCAAAAACCAATATGCCGTTCGCACGGTAATGCTCCAACTCGAAAAGTACGGATTTACTCCGAATGAATGTATAAGCATTTATAAAAAACGGGGCATAAAGTGTGTGGAGGAAATAAAAAACAACCCTTACTGCGTATGTTCACTCGGTATAGGTATAAGTTTTGAAAGAGCGGAAGAAATTGAAAACCGCCTTGAAATAAAGCCGAGCGCCGATTGCAGAACGGGTGAGGGAATACTCCACATAATGCGCCACAACAGAAACTCATTGGGGCACACCTGCATTCCACGTGAAAAACTTTTAAAACCGGCTTCCGATTTTCTTATGATAACAGAAGACGAAGTCGATATTATGATAGACAAACTGACCGAAACGGCGCAACTTAAATGCGAAGATATAGACGGTACGGAGTTTATATTTTTGCCGTCTTCATACAATGACGAAAAACGGATTGCCGCCAGAATAAATATCGTTGCTTCTTTTCCTCCGCCGAGAACAGAAACACTTTATAATCTTATAGACGATGCGGAGAAAAAAAGCGGACTAACTTTTGACGAACTTCAAAGAAAGGCTATTGCCACCGCCGCAAACAAAGGGCTTCTTATACTTACGGGCGGTCCCGGTACAGGTAAAACCACGGTTATTAAAGGTATATTAAGCGTTTTTGAAAAACAAAACCTTGATATTCTGCTTGCCGCACCTACAGGCAGAGCCGCAAAACGAATGAGCGAAGTTACGGGAGAAGAGGCAAAAACAATACACCGCTTACTTGAGGTTGAGTGGGACGATGACGACAGACCCGTTTTCCGCCGTAACATGGAAAATCCGCTTGACTGCAACGCACTTATTCTTGACGAACTTTCCATGGTGGATATATCGCTTTTTGCAAGTCTTCTTGATGCACTTCCTTTGGGTTGCCGAATTATTCTTGTGGGCGACAGCAATCAGCTTCCTCCCGTGGGAGCGGGAAATGTATTGCACGACCTTATTGAATCTGATGTTCTGCCCGTTGTGGAACTCAATACGATTTTCCGTCAGGCTATGGAAAGTAAAATCATAACAAACGCACACAAAATAGTAAACGGTGTTACACCCGACCTTAAAAATGACGGAAAAGATTTTTTCCATATAGAAAGAACCGTTCCCGCCAAAGTTGCCCAAACCGTTTCGGAACTTTGTTCTTCACGGCTTCCAAATGCCTATAAATATGATGCTTTCAATGATATTCAGATAATCTGCCCGTCTAAAAAAGGTGAAACGGGAACTGTTAATTTAAACAGAGTTTTGCAGGCGGTTTTAAATCCGCCGTCAAATGAAAAAAGCGAAATTACCGTTAAAGGCAAAATTTTCCGCACCGGCGACAAAATAATGCAAATCAAAAATAATTACAATATCGAATGGAAAAGCAATACGGAAAAAGGTCTTGGAATTTTTAACGGCGATATAGGAATTTTAAAAGAAATCAATTTAAAAAATATGCTTGTTACCGTTGATTTTGACGGCAGAATTGCCGATATTGCCGCAGAATATCTCGGTGATATTGACCTTGCTTATGCCGTTACAGTTCATAAAAGCCAGGGCAGTGAATTTAAAGCCGTAATAATTCCCGTTTTCGGCGTTGTACCCAACCTTGCTTACAGAAATCTTTTGTATACCGCCGTAACAAGAGCAAAAGAACTTTTAATAACCGTAGGAAGCGGAAGACTTATTGAAGCCATGACACAAAACGACAAAAAAGCAAAACGGTATTCCGCATTAAAACACTTTTTGAAATCGGAATTTTAATATGAATAAATTATCGGAAATTGTAGGAAAGATTCTCTTTCCGGAGCGTTGCAGATTTTGCTGCAGGGTTATTGATATAAGAAAAACCGTATGCAAAAACTGCGAAGACGGTTTAAATACCATTGACGGTGATATCTGTTATTTATGCGGTTGTAAACTGACGGACTGCAAATGTAAAAAGCATAAGAATTTTTATGATGCGGTAGTCGCACCGTACTATTACGAGGGCAGTGCCGGTCTTGCCGTCAGAAATCTTAAATTCAACGGCAGAAAATTTCTTGCCGAAGGGCTTTATAAAGATATGGCAAAATGCTTTAACGAGCGTTATTCCGACTATTCGTTTGATTTTATCTGTTTTGTTCCCATGACGGAAAAAAGCGAAAAAATACGGGGATTTAATCAGTCGCAACTTCTCTCGGAGGGTGTTTCAAAACTGACGGGAATACCCGTTTTTAATGTGCTTAAAAAAATTACCGAAACAGATGCACAGCACAATCTTTCGGGAAGTTTAAGAAGCGGAAATGTTAAAGGTGTTTTTGAAATCAACGAAAAATTTTCGGGGAAGATAATTGATGCACGGGTGCTTTTATGTGACGATATAAAAACAACCGGCTCAACTTTAAATGAATGTGCCGCAACATTAAAAATCGGCGGTGCAACAGAAGTTTTCTGTCTCACCGCCGCAATAGCCGAAAATATTAAGTAAATATTTTAATCTACGCCGAGTACTCGCCTCAAATTATCTCCGAGGATGTTGTGCTTGGCTTCTTCGGTTATGGGAAGATTTTTGATTCTTTCAATGGCAGTCCTTGTATAATCGGCTTTTTTATACGGGAAATCAAGACCGAACAGACTTCTTTCACCGCCAGTCTGATGAATCAAAGTGCAAAGTTGTTCGTCTGTAAGTGACCATGCACTGCAAATCGGATTGCCGAAAGTGTCCTTGTCCATATTTATACTTGTCCAGCCGGCGTAAATTTCGCCGCCTTGGTCATTTCTTTTATTATTATTCATAATAAGAAGCGCTTCTTTAAAAAAACTGTAACCGCCCATATGCTCCATACTGAATTTGAGTTTCGGGAAATTCCATGCAACCTCATCAAAAAGAAGCATCTGATATTCGCTTATTCTGTACCAGTGAAGACCGGTGTGGAAAGAAATAAAAAGATTTTGCTCCTGCGCTTCATCGTAAACTTCAAAAAGTTCGGGCGAATTTACTCTCTGTTCCTGATAAGCAGGGTGTATTTTTATGCCGAGAAGCCCGAGTTCTTTAATTTCTTTTACCTGGTCTCTTAAATTGCCCGTTTCAAAATCTATTGTGCCGAAGCCGTAAAGATTTTTTTCGTTTTTAATTTCGTTTGCAAGCCACTTATTTGTGTTGCGGTCAAGCCCCACTCTTGTATTCTGCTCCCAAAATGTAGAAAAACAAACGGCTTTTTCGATTTCACATTCGTCCATAAGTCTTTTAAGGTCATCAAGCTGGGCATTGTCCTTAGAGCCTTTCGGAAAAAGGTGTGTATGGTTTGCAAAAATTCTGTAATCACTCATCGAATTTATAATCCTCCTTTATGTCTCTTTCATAATCATAATCGTCATCATCACCGAGTTCCTCATAATAATCCCAAAGTTCACTGTCGCCGTTATCGGCAAGAGGCTCGGGAGGAACATCGCCGACAACTTCAAATTTTCCGGCTTTTTCCCAAAGCGACGGGGTTATGCGCACGGTATATCCGCACCCCGACGGGCAAAGCCAATCCGTCATTGGCATTTCGGGAATACCGAAAGCCGCCATAAGCGTCATTATTACGCCGCCGTGAGTTATTATCGCCACTTCTCTTGTACCCGTTTTCATAAGTCCGTCTACAAGTTTATTAAATGTTACGCAAACTCTGTCACGAAACTCTCTGTTGCTTTCTCCTCTTAACGGGCGTGCATCTTCACCGCCCGAAAGCCACTCGGAAAACTCATCAAACGGCTTTAACTCATCGGCGGTATGACCTTCAAATTCACCGAAGTCACATTCCTCAAACCCTCTCATTTCAATGGGAGTTTTATTCGGGTAAAGGATTTTTGCCGTCTCGGTGCACCGTTTTAAAGAAGATGTAAAAAGCGCATCGCAACCGGGATAATCGTATTCGATTTTCATTTTCTTTAATTGGTCTGTTCCCTGTATGCACAGCGGCTCATCGGTCTGACCTATGTATCTTCCCTCAAGGTTGCCTTTTGTAAGACCGTGACGGATAAGATGTATTGTATAAGTTTTCATTGCATTCTCCGATTATATATAGTATTATACTTTCAGTATAATTAAAAAGGTGGTTTTAAAATGTATTTTTACGAAAAGTTATATGAACTGCGTGCTGAAAAAGGCATAAGCCAAAAAGAGGCGGCTTCTAATCTCGGTGTTTCGCAGGCGCTTCTTTCACATTACGAAAAAGGAGTGCGTGAATACGGTCTTCTTTTTCTTTGCCGTGCCGCAGATTATTACGGCGTTACCACAGACTATCTTTTAGGCAGGTCCGAAAGCAGAAACGGTTTCAACTCCGCCGTGCTTGACGACAGAAAGGAAGATGAAAAATTCACCACGGCAACCGTTTACCGTGCCGCACTTCTGACTCACGAAAGAATAAACGCAGGTTCTTCGCAAGGCGGTGAAAAAGCCGATTATCTTTACGCCGTTTCGATTTATCAGACACTTTTTGCGGCTTCGCAAAAAGGATATATTCCGAAAAGGTGGTTTTCTCTGCCGCCTAAATATGCACAAATCGCACCCGGAATTATAACAAAGAACATTTTACTTGATTTTCCCGACAAGGAAACAACTGCAAGAAGATACGGCGGTCCCGAGCCGTTAAGCATCGAGACCGTAGTTAAATCGGTTGAAAATGCCGTAAGAAAATATGCTTCCGCAATAAGCGGTTAAAATATTTCAGATTATTTTAACAGTTCTTTATACATTCTTATATATTCATTTGCGGATTTGCCCCAACTGTTGTCGCTTTCCATTGCACGCTTTGTAAGGATTTTCCAGCCTTTTTTATCCTTAAAGCCCTCACACGCTCTGTGGATTGCATGAAGCATTTCGTGGGCGTTGTATGACGAGAATATAAAACCGTTACCCTCACCGTCACCGCTGTCTGTAACGGAGTCACGAAGACCGCCCGTCTCTCTGACAATCGGTATGGTACCGTAACGAAGCGCCACCATCTGTGAAAGCCCGCACGGCTCGCTTTTAGACGGCATAAGGAACAAGTCCGCACCCGCATAAATTTTTCTTGCAAGGTCGGGAACAAAACCGATTTTTAAGCCGACTTTTTCGGGGAAGCGCTCTTTCAGCCCTCTGAAATATTCCTCGTACTGCCAGTCACCGGAGCCGAGTACGACAATCTGAATATCGGTATTTGAAAGAAGTTCGTCAAAAACGCATTTGCAAAGGTCAAGACCTTTGTGTGAAACAAGCCTTGTTACCATACCTAAAACAGGTGTATCTTTATTCTCCGGAAGACCGAAAATCTTTCGGAGTTCTTTTTTATTTACCGCTTTGTTTTTAAAGTCTTCGGCATTGTAATTCTTAAAGATGTCTTTGTCTGTTTCGGGATTATAGTTTTCAACGTCAATTCCGTTTAAAATACCTCTTAGTTTATAACTTCTTTCTTTAAGAATCGTATCAAGTCCGTGTGAATACCATGGGTCAAGTATTTCTTTTGCATAAGACGGACTTACGGTAGTTACGGCGTTTGCACATTCAATACCGCCTTTCATAAGGTTAACGGCGCCGTCATATTCCAAAAGGCTTTTATCCTTGCCGTCTATTCCTATAACATTATCAATAAGTTCTTCGCCGTAAACACCCTGATACTGAATGTTGTGAATGGTGAAAACCGTTTTTATGTTTTCATAACCCGGTTTTTGTGCATACATTGTAGAATAGTAAACGGGAGTAAGTGCCGTCTGCCAGTCGTTACAGTGAATAATATCGGGTTTAAAATCAATGTACGGAATAATTTCGAGTATTGCTCTTGAGAAAAATGCAAAACGCTCCGCATCGTCATAATGACCGTAAAGAGTATCTCTTTTAAAATAATACTGATTGTCAAGAAGATAATAAATAACTCCGCCGTATTTTGCTTCAAAAATACCGCAATACTGTCTTCTCCAGGCAACGGGAACTGAAATATGCGTAATAAAACGCATTGTATCTTTTAGTTCCTGCTTAATATTATCATAAAGAGGCATAACGACCCTTGCACCTACAAGCCTTTTTCTGAGTGCCTGAGGAAGTGAGCCGGCAACATCACCGAGCCCGCCGCTTGCAATAAAAGGGAGTGCCTCACTTGCTGCATATAAAACTTTCATTTAAAAACCTCCGTAAAATGAACTGAAAAAAGGTCTGACACAGTTTGTCATTTTTGCCAGGTCGGAAATCTGCCTGAAATAGTCCGGGAGACCGGAAGTTAAGAATATAATAAGAATTATCAAAGCAAGAATAATCGGTATAACTATTTCAAGCACGGTTTTTATTAACTGCATTTTTTTAAAGCGGTCAATATATGCTTCCATCTTTTTTATTCTTGTTTCAAGCGAATAAACATATTCACGGCTCACAACATCTTCCGAAGTGCTTTTTTCCGCCGAAAAATCCGACGGAGAAGCAGAAACAAAAGTTTCGTTTGGCGAAGTATGGAATACGCTGTCTTCGGCAGGAGCAGTTTTTACTTCCGGCGTAACCTCGGGAAACAACGCTTTCATTTGTACAAGCGAATTTGTTATATCGCCGTCACGCTCCGGAACTTCCTTATTTACAACGGCGTTTAGCCAGCGAATTTCCGCAGTATCCGGATTCCCTTTTTCTAATTTTTCAAGTTGTTTATCGCAGAAATAACAAACCTTTACTTCTTTTGAATTTATTTTGTGATTTACAAAGTCAATATCTTGGGTTTTGCAACCGCAAACAGGACATACCGCCACAAAAGAACACCTCTTTTATTTTCAGATAACTATTTGTTTACCTACAAATAACGGGTAAGATTTATCGCCTGAAAGAGTTTTATTAGGTGTAATAACCGTATTTTTATCCATAATCACACAGTTGAGTTTTGCGTTTTCGCTGACGAAAGCATCCTGCATAAGTATGCAGTTTTCAATAACCGCACCTTTTGCCACTCTTACGCCTCTGAAAATTATGCTGTTTTTAACTGTACCGTCTATAATACACCCGTCTGCAATAAGAGAATTTTCCGTATTACTGCCGATACCGTAAATAACGGGCATATCGTTACGAACCTTTGTGAAAACGGGTCTGTCGGAATTAAATAAACTCTTTCTGTTTTCTTTTTCAAGAAGTGCCATATTTGCTTTATAATAACTTTCTATACTGTCAACAGTGCAATTCCAACCGCTGAATTTATAACCGTAAATTTTAAGGCGGTTTACATTTTTCTGTATAATATCTTTTTCAAAACTTTCGTAACTGAAACTTTCGGCATCGCCTATAAGTCTTTCAAGAAGCGCTTTTCTTATAAGAATTATGTTTGAAGAATAGTTTACATCCTCTTCTGTTTTCGGCTCGATTATTACATTTGTTATTTTTTCGTCACCGTCAACATCAAAAACCATCATATTTTCAAGGTCGGGTCTTTTGCCGTTGCAGTAAACTACGGCAATATCCGCATTTTTCTCGGTATAGAAATCGAACAAACCCGAAAAATCCATATTACAGATAAAGTTGGAATCTGAAATAAGCACATATTCCTGCTTTGAATCGGATATAAAATCCATTATACGGTTTAAAACATCAATGCGGTTACTCTCATCACGGTTTTTAAGAGATGCGTTAAACGGCGGAAGAATAAACAAACCGTCTGTCTTTCTTGAAAGATCCCATGATCTGCCGCTTCCGACATGGTCCATAAGTGAGTGATAGTTGCTGTTTGCGACAACACCGACTTTTGTAACACCGCAATTAACAAGATTTGAAAGTGCAAAATCTATAAAACGATATCTTCCTCCGAAAGGAACGGAGCCCATGGTACGCCTTGCGGTAAGTGCGCTTAAGGAAGAATCGTATGAGTTGGAATAAACTATTCCGAGTACATTTTTCGGCATCATATCTTTTCACCCTCCTTAACATCTTCGGAAATCATATCTTTTGCTTTAACAAAAGCACCTTTGCCTACTTTTACGCCGGCACCTATAACGCTTACGCCCCAATTATCAAGGTTTTCGCATTTTTCGGGATTTTCGCCTACTACGGCGTTTTCCCCGATAACGGCGTTTTCGGCTACCATGGCATACTGAACAACTGCGCCTTTTTTAATAACGGAGCCGGGCATTACGATAGAGTAGTTTACGCTTGCTCCTTCTTCAACCGTAACATCGGAGAAAATTACGGAGTAATCGGCATTTCCCTCTATTTCGCACCCTTCGGCAACTATGGAATTTTCAACCTTTGCTTTGTCGGAAATATACTGCGGAGCGCTTGTTCCGCTTCTGCCGTAAATCTTCCATGTCGGGTCGCTTAAATCTATATTTGCTTTTTTGTTAAGAAGGTCAAGGTTTGCTTCCCACAGTGAATCTATTGTTCCGACATCTTTCCAATAGCCGTCAAAACCGTATGCAAAAAGTCTTTCTCCCGCACCGTGCATAGCCGGAATAACGTTTTTACCGAAGTCGTTTGATGAATCGGGGTTGTTTTCATCGGCTATAAGATATTCTCTTAATTTTTCCCAGGTGAACATATACACGCCCATGGAAGCTTTGTTGCTTTTCGGATTTTTCGGTTTTTCTTCAAATGCGGTAATTCTTCCGTCATCATCGGTAAACATAAGACCGAAACGGGAAGCCTCCTCCCACGGAACTTCGAGCATCGCTATTGTGCAGGCGGCATTTTTTTCTTTGTGGAACTGAAGCATTTTTGCATAATCCATTTTATAGATGTGGTCGCCCGAAAGAACGGCAACATATTCGGGATTATAGCGGTCAATGAAATTGATATTCTGATAAATTGCGTTTGCCGTGCCTTTATACCACTCTGTGCCCTTTATCTGCTGATAAGGTGAAAGAATGTGAACTCCGCCGTTTGCTCTGTCCAAATCCCATGCCGCACCGTTGCCGATATAGTCGTTGAGTTCAAGCGGCTGATACTGGGTGAGAACGCCGACGGTGTCAATACCGGAGTTTGTGCAGTTTGTAAGCGGAAAATCAATTATTCTGTATTTTCCGCCGTAGGGTACTGCCGGTTTTGCTATTTTTTTTGTGAGAATTCCGAGTCTTGAGCCCTGCCCTCCGGCAAGAAGCATTGCAAGACACTCTGTTTTACGACCCATAGAATTTTTCCTCCCTGTTATATAAAATGTGTTTTTTCTTTATCTTACA
>JAZUHA010000159.1:0-2366 GCA_045641485.1 Acutalibacteraceae bacterium | reverse complement strand
CTGATTATGTATAACAATAATATTTTGTGTTTATTTTCGGTTTAATATGAACTTTCGGCTTTAATATGTTATAAAAAAAATCAACCGATTTATTATTCTGATTTTAAGGAACAATAAATCGGTTTTTAAGTTTATTTAATTGTAATGAAAATAAAATATGAAAGTGTGAACTAACAGTTATTCACAATGTGATATAATTCGGCGAAGCCCCGAAATTCCTCACTCCTCATTCCTAATTCCTCACTGAAAAAAGGGTGAATATCGAAGAATGAAGTAACGGTTATTCATAAAGTAATATATAATCGGCACGCAGTGCCCCGAAACTCCACTCTTCACTCTCCACACTCCACACTGAAAAAGGTAAATATCGGAGAATGAGCTGCCGGTTATTCAGTCTGAAAACTGAAAACAGAAGACCGAAAACTTATTTCTTTTCAAATTTGAAAAGAATAATGCCGATTACGGCAACGGCAACACCCAAAAGTTTCTGCCACTGAAAATTCTGTTTTTCCACTCCGAAAAGTCCGAGAAGTTCTATGATATATGCTACGAGAAGCTGTGCTGTTACAATAATCATAACGGCTTGTGCCGGACCTAAAGAAGACATACTTTTTATTACCGTAAATGTTATGAGTGCACCGAAAACGCCTCCTAAAAGCATATATTTATTATCTATTGCAAAAAGAGAGGACGGAGAGGCTTTCATACCCGTAAAAAACCATGCGGCAAGGCAAACGAGAAATGCCGTAAGCTGAACGAATGATGATGAGAGCCAGACCGAAGTCTGCTTTGTTACGCCCTCGTTAAATACGCCCTGAATACTCATAAGAGCGCCCGAAATAATTGCCGTTAATATTCCTGCCATATAATCACCGTTATAATTATTCGCCGTAAAGTGGATTTTATGCAAAATAATATGTTTCATAATTCGGCGGTTATCTTGTATTTAAAAAAATGTTATGTTACAATAGGTGCGAACGGAGGAAAATATATGAAAAATAATGTGGTTTACTGTAAAGATAATGCGGTTTTTCAGGTGATAATCGCTTTACTCGGAATTATTTCGGGTATACTTACATTTGTTTCGGGGCTTAATATTCTTGCCGTTGTCGGTGTGGGATATATGTGTATAGCATCGGCACTTATAATAATCGGTGTGATTTTCTTTAAAAAAGTATACAGATGGGGAGTATTGGGCTATATAAGTGCGGCGGCAGGCATTGTTCTTAATTTTATTATCCGAGGTGCAGATGCCGGCTTCGGTGCTTTTTCAAACGGTAAGGCGGGCTGGACTACCGAGGGGCATAAACTTTTTTCGGGAGCCGGTAATTTCTTTACGAGAATATGCGGGAATTTTCTGCTTATACTCCCGTGTGCAATAGCGTTGTTTTTAATTGTATTTCTTGTTAAAAACAAAGGTATAAAAAGGCTTTTCTGCACTTTTTTAAGTGTACTTCTTGCCGGTACAACGGTGTTTTATGTACTTACTATGAATCTTCGTGCAAATCCGCAGACGAAAAGAATGTGGGAGGGTCACGACGGATTTTTAAAGAGCGTAGACGAGCACGAAAAAGAAAGCCCGAATGTGCTTTTTATACTTATGGACGATCTCGGTTGGGGCGATATTTCTCTTAACGGCGCAATTTACGATACGCCGAATATGGACAGAATAGGCGAAGAGGGCATAAGTTTTGATAACTTCTATTCGAGTTATTCCGTTTGCTCACCTGCAAGATTTGCTCTTATGACGGGCAGATATCCGTTCAGAGGATATGCGGATAATGTTATATATCCTACCGTAGATACACTTTCTCCGTTTGCATCTACAAGAATTTTCAATTCCGTTGAACTCGGTGCAAACTGCGACGGTATGCTCGGTGATGAGATTACCATAGCGGAGGTTTTCAAAAATGCCGGGTATGATACGGGCTGTTTCGGCAAGTGGCATCTCGGTGACTACGGCGAATACCTCCCGACAAATCAGGGCTTTGATTATTTTTACGGCAGTCATTATGTAAACGACATGAAGCCGTTTTATCACGTCAGCGAAAAAGACGGAGAATTTGAAATCGTACACGGTACCGACGAATTAAAAGACCAGAGCAAAGCAACGGAATGGATCAACGAGGAAATGTTCTCATGGCTTGACAAAGAAACGGAAAGCGACAATCCGTTCTTTATCTATTACTCTTCTCCGTGGCCTCACGCTCCCGTCTACGCAGGTGACGATTTTGACGGCAAATCCGGTATGGGCACTTACGTTGACTGCATAACCGAGGTGGACTACTATCTCGGTCTGCTGTTTGATAAGCTCGAGGAATCGGGCGAGCTTGACGATACGAT
This sequence comes from Acutalibacteraceae bacterium, assembly GCA_045641485.1. Classification (GTDB taxonomy): domain Bacteria; phylum Bacillota; class Clostridia; order Oscillospirales; family Acutalibacteraceae; genus DTU089. The sequence goes on along the minus strand of JAZUHA010000159.1, from coordinate 23 downwards.
AATAGTATTTACAAGCGACAACG
>JAZUHA010000158.1:0-6111 GCA_045641485.1 Acutalibacteraceae bacterium | reverse complement strand
ATATCACTGTGAAAAATTCCTGTATTTTTGTAACAGCAAAAATATCAATCTTTGATATAATTTTCAACAGACCGTCTGTCCTATCAAGATTGATGGATGGGTTCTTTGTTATATTAGTAATTATTATATTATTATTTTATTATATTAGTATTTTATTGTATCGGATTTTCCTGATTAGGTTTTTCCTGATTAGGATTTTCCTGATTAGGTGTTTCCTCATTAGGTTTTGCCTGTTCAGGTAAAGTGCGTTTAGGCCGCTTTTCTTCGGGCAAAAAAGTTCTCTGAATCAATATTAAAATACAGAGAGCTTTATTGTTATAGTATGCTAAATCTGACTTTTCAATATGATTTGTGATTAAGATTACCAACTTTTCAATATAATGCACAGCAAAATAACAGAACTTTTCAAATAATGCATATCATCGTTTACATATATTGAATTGCATTGTTCAAGTTCCTTACTTGGAACTTCATTTCTTTGAAGTAAAAATCAGAATAAGTACCTTCACTAAGTCAAAATAAAAGCATGTTTTCAATGGCCTTATTTTGAATTATGTTGACAAGTCAAAATAGTGCGATTATAATTGAACTGTAATTTTGAGTTGGAGGGCAAAACATGCAAAGAGCCGGAGAATATATAACCAATCTGAGCGGAGAAATGCAATATAAATCTTTCCGTCCGTCACCGCTTCCACCCGAAATAGATTTTGATAATGAAATGATTTCAATACTGACAGGTGCAACAAAAGCACTGGCTGCCTTGGAAACCATTTCTTCGTATATTCCGAATATGAATCTTTTTGTTTCAATGTATGTTCGGAAAGAAGCTTTATTATCTTCGCAAATCGAGGGCACGCAGGCAACACTTGAAGATGTTTTAGACCCGCTGATTGAAAAAAATACAAATCAAAATGTTGCAGATGTTGTAAATTATATTAAAGCTACCGAATTTGCACTTGAAAGATTAAAATCGCTTCCCCTCTGCAACAGATTGATAAAAGAAACCCATGCAGTATTAATGTCGGGTGTTCGTGGGCAGGAGAAAAACCCCGGAGAATTCAGAACATCACAAAACTGGATAGGAGCCACCGGGTCAACTCTGAAGAATGCAAAATACATTCCGCCTAATCCCGCTGATATGATTGAAGCCATATCGGATTTGGAGAAATATATCAATTCGGATGATTCTTTGGATGTATTAATTCAGGCAGCACTGCTTCACTATCAATTTGAAACAATTCACCCGTTCCTTGACGGTAACGGAAGAGTCGGCAGACTGCTTATTACTTTGTTCCTTATGGAGAAAAAGGTATTAAGCTCACCTGCGCTTTATATTTCCTGTTTCCTTAAGAAAAACCGTATTGAGTATTATGACCGCATGAGCGAGGTGCGTAATAAAGATAACTACGAACAATGGATAAAGTTCTTTCTGAATGCCGTAAAGGAATCTGCAGAGGAATCGATTGATACGGTAAAGAAGCTGTCTGCGCTGCATGATGCGAATGTTGAAAAGATTTCTGCAATGGGCAGAGCATCAAAGAATGCAAAAGCCGTATTTGATTACCTTGAACAGAATCCGATTATTGATATAGGCAAAACAGCGGAAGATCTGAATCTTGCTTTCAGTACGGTTTCTCTTGCAGTTAACAGATTGACGGATGCGGGAATTTTAGTGCAGACAAACAATGCCAACCGCAACCGTGTGTTTGCTTATGAGGACTATCTTGCGATATTAAGAAAAGACACATAATGTCGAAATAATAAAAGCTCTCTGTATCTGTGTTGCAGAATACAGAGGGTTTTATATATTTACGATGTGTAGCTTCATAATTTGGGGATCACAAACTGAAAAATTATGAATATTTCACATATAATTGAACACTCCAAGCACAATGGTGAGGAATATTCAAATATATGCAAAGCAACAGCAAACAATTTTGAAAAGGTAAACATATTGTATAAACAAAATTAGTATGATATAATTTTAAATAATAATTGTATTGAAAAAACAGTAAAAATGATTAATAATATTAGAGAAATAAGAGATTAAGACTATCTAAGAAAATCCGCAGCAATATTGTCCGCTTGAAAATGGTACTTGCCGAGATTCAGGCACAGATAGCAAAATATATGGAGGAATAAAAACTGTGAGTAACGAATTGACAACATACAGTGAACAAACTTTTGAAAGTATAAAACATATTAATGAAGCAGGCCAGGAATATTGGCTTGCGAGAGAATTGCAGTCTGTTTTGGATTACACACAATGGCGAAACTTTAACGAAGCGATCGAACGTGCAAAACTGGCTTGTAAAAACAGCGGATTTGAGCCTACGAACCATTTTGCTGACATCAGCAAAATGGTTACTCTTGGCTCAGGTGCTGAACGCGAAGTGGATGATTATATGCTTTCTCGTTATGCCTGCTATCTAATTGTGATGAACGGCGATCCAAGAAAAGAAATTATTGCCGTCGGTCAATCATATTTCGCTGTTAAAACCCGTCAACAAGAACTTATTGATAACTATGAAGAATTGACAGAAGATCAGAAACGATTGGCAATTCGTAATGAGATGAAGAGACATAATGTTGCTCTTGCGGATGCTGCACATGATGCAGGGATTATTGAGTCAAGAGATTTTGCTATCTTTCAAAATTACGGATATATGGGGCTTTATGGCGGTCTTGGTGCAAAAGAAATACACGAACGCAAAGGATTAAAGAAAAATCAAAAAATTCTCGACCATATGGGTAGCACGGAATTGGCGGCAAATTTATTCCGTGCAACACAGACGGAAGAAAAACTGAGACGTGATAATATTCACGGAAAAGAAAATGCCAATAAAACGCATTATGCTGTCGGCAAAAAGGTAAGAGAAACGATTGAAGAACTTGGCGGAACAATGCCGGAGGATTTGCCGACACCTGAAAAAAGCATTGGGCAGATTGAAAGAGCCGAAAAAAAGAAAAAACTTCTAAACAGTAAGAAAAAGCAAAATAATATTTAAATAGTTTATTTTTGTATCAGATTCTTATAATGGAATTAAGGGGAAAATATGTATAAAATAAGGAAAATCACTTTTGATAATCATCCATCATTAGGAAATCTTTCTTTAGATTTTTGCGGAAAAGACGGGAAAACTGTTGATACTGTCATTTTGGCTGGTGAAAACGGCACTGGAAAAAGTACAATTATTGAAGCTCTATATAGAATTACAACATTCAAAGCTGATTATCCGTTAAAAGTCGAGATTGAAAGTAATGATGCTATAGTAAATCTAACCTTTTATCAGCATCAAGTACATCATAACGAAACACATCTATTTGTAATGGATAATAAAGGGCTAAATACGATTGTTAATAGTTCCGATGTAAAAAACAGATATCCTTTTTGTTCTATATTTTCCGATGTTGATATTAACTTTAGTACAGAAGAAATATCATCAGTTACAAGTTTAAATCTTGACGAGCAAAGTCAAAGCAGGCGTTCGAATAACAACTTACCAAAGCAAATTAAGCAATTATTAATTGATATCCAAGCGTTAGACGATGGCGATGTTGCCAAAGCTGTCAGGGATAATCCGGACACGCCAAAATCACAGCTTAACATCACAGAGAGAATGCCTCGGTTTACAAATGCTTTTAACAGAATGTTCGATGAATTGACATATAGTCATATCGAAAATCAAAACAACCATAAGTCTGTTTTATTCAAAAAATATGGTAAAGAAATTCCAATAGATAAACTGAGTTCCGGAGAGAAGCAAATAGTATATCGTGGAAGTTTTTTGTTAAAAGATGTAAATGCATTGAATGGAGCATTTGTGTTTATTGATGAGCCAGAAATAAGTTTACACCCAGCATGGCAAAAAAGATAATGGATTATTATAAAAATATATTTACTGATGAGAGCGGAAAACAAACTTCGCAAATATTTGTTGTTACGCATTCTCCGTTTATTATCCATAATGAAAACAGAAAAAACGATAAAGTAATTGTTTTGTGCCGTGACGATGATGGAAACATAAAAGTAAAAGATAATCCGGAATACTATTTATGTGATTCCGTAAAAGTTGTTGAAGATGCATTTTCAATATGTGATTTTTCTGAAGAAAAATCTACGGTTTATCTCGAAGGACGAACTGACGAGAAATATTTTAACAAAGCACTAGAGGTATTTGATTTAAATGTTCCATTTCAATTCAAATGGGTTGGATATATGGACGAAAATGGTCAAGAGGTAAACTCAGGAGAAAAAAGTGTTGATTCTGCTTTTCGCTTCCTCGTAGCGAAAAATCTTTCGATTAAAAATTTCTGTCTTAAAGACTGTGATACAAAAAGAGAAAAGAAAAAAACGGGTAATGTGGTTGCCTTATCAATTCCTTACTATGAAAATTCAAAAGGGATGAAAAAGGGCATAGAAAATGCGCTTGTTTTGGACCGGATAGATATGACAGCATATTATTCAATAAAAGAAAAAGAAGGAGACTATGGTGGAATAAGTAAAATATCAGAATTTAATAAGATGGCATGTTGTGATTCAATTTGTTCGATGGATACTGATACTCTTAAAGAAGTTTTTAATCACTTAAAAGAAGTAATTGATGATCTGATTAATCTTTACAATGAGGAATGAGTTATGATAATGCCGAAATAACGTACAATAAAGCCATCTGAATCAATGTTAAAATATAGAGAGCTTTATCAAAATTGATTGATGGATTCTTTATTATATTAGATTTTATTCTTTTAGTATTTAATTGCGTTGAGTTTTCCAATATAGGTTTTCCCAATATTGATTTTTCCTGTGTAGGATTTTCCTCTGTAGGAAAATCCCATTCTAGTCGTATAAAGAAGTATTTTCGCACTGGGCAAAAATTGTTTTTTGTGGCGTTTCGGCACACAAAAATATGGTCTACTCTCTCTTATGATATGCCCCGCTATCGCTTGCTTTCAATTTAATCGCTTATTTTTATTGACTATCGCTTAAAAAAAACAAGCGATTGAATCAAGTGATAAATCAAATGACACTAATACAGGAAAACAAAGCACACCGCTGAAAATCAAAATAAAATACTTGATTACTTAAAAGACAATGGTCGTTCTAATTGTGATGAAATCGCTAGATATATTGGACTTAGCCAAACAAGAACTAGAGCGATACTTTCTCAAATGAAAGAAGTTTAAGCTCTCGGTGAAAACCGATACAGAACTTATCGAATTAAATGATATCCACTAATCCAATCGCTTGTAATTGTATAAGCGATTGGATTTTTGCTATCTGAGAATAAAGTGCATATAGACAATATGCTGATTCAGGTAAAGGATAAGGGGAATATTAAAACCGTCGGCTCTCTGAGATTCAACTATATGATTCCCGTTCCCGTCAAATGCCTGAAGCCTCTTGATTTTTCAGCTCTGTCGCCTGATTACAGAATGCTCGTTGAAAAAGAATTGAGATTCTGCAAAAAGAATAAAGCGTCCATTTTTAAAAAGGCTGAAAAAACATATTACCGTGTTGTCAATAAGGTCAATGATAAACTGACAAGAAACAGCTGCGACTTCAAACTGCTTGAGGCCAAATGCAAAGAGTACATTTAAATTTCCGCGTTATATCCCGACATATCATATCCGGCTCCTGCTGAGGATCAGATCCCGGCAGGAGCTTTTCTTTTGACCGGTAGGCTTTTTATGCTCTTCTTAATTTTAAATAATTGTTGACCTGGATTTATTGTACCTTCTGTTATTGCTTTTTGTAAAAACCTTTTAATTATTTCTGCAAATCACACAAAAACTATTTCATTGAGAATAACTTCTTCCGCCGATGCTTTGATACTGTTCATCAGACCGACCCATTTCAGCGGATCGGAGGATTTGAGAGCTTCGGTTACGCCTTCGGATTGTGCCATTGTATCAATGAGCTCCGAAAGGCGGGCTTCGGCTTTGGCTTCAACCTCGGCACAATGCTTATTCAATGTGCCGTTCAAAATATGATTATTCCAAAGATAAGGGCAGTTCTCTTTGAGGTATTTCAGCCTCATTCTGCCGTATTTTCCGAGAGGAAAAACCTCCTGTTCCGGCAGTTTCAGATCCGGGATAAAATAATCTCCA
>JAZUHA010000157.1:0-12640 GCA_045641485.1 Acutalibacteraceae bacterium | reverse complement strand
GGAAGAATATATGATAAGAGTTGAAAGTTGCTCTACATTTAATGCAGATGCGAATTAAGGAGGCTATTATGACAAAAACAAAGGCGGAAAAGAAAGTACCGGTATATATCCCTAAAAAATACCGTGGTGACGATTGCCGTTACATAGCTGTAAACGGCGAACGAATACTTGTGCAGACAAACAAAGTGGTCGAAGTGCCTGAAAGATTTGCGGAAGTGATTGAAAACTCCGCAAAAATGGATACGGAAAAAGAAAGATTTATTTCCGAAAACATTTCGTAATAAAATACGGAGGGCGGCGGTTTCGTCGCCCTTTTTTAAAAGGTGATAAATATGACGATAAATGAAGCGATTGCAAGAGTAAGAGAAATAAAAGCGGACAGCGTAACCGATGAAACGCTTATATACTGGCTTTCCGTAATAGACGGCAAAGTCGCAAAAGAAATACACAGAACCGATTTTAACCCGTATAAAGCGGATACTGACAGACAGACCGAACTGTTAGTACCGTTCCCGTATACGGATATATATATTCGCTACCTTGAAGCGATGATAGATGAAAAGAACCAGGAAATAGACAGTTTCACAAATGATATGGTTCTTTTCAACAATGAATATGAAAATTATGCGGCGGAGTATTGCAGAACACATCACTCCCCCGATTATAAAATAAAATTTAATTTGTGAGGTGCATTATGTATAAGTTGCCCGAATTAACAAGGTTATCCACGACACGGACAGTGCTGTCTGCTTTTCGTGGATATAACAACAATCTTTCAATAGGCGAAGATGAAAACAGCGACGAATTAAACCTTACTGCGGAGAATTACCCGGTAATGTCAGTGAGAAAGCCATACGGGATTTATTATCATAAAGGGAAAATAAATGTCGATGGCGAAATATATAAAGATGCCTCAAGAGTGCCTGACAGAGTTACATATTTTTGCGACTCGGGGTGTAAATCATTTTATCGTGACCCGAACAAACAATACATTGCGATAGAGGGTGAAGAGGTTTTCGTCGGCGAAGTTGAAACACCGGCATACCAACCAAGAGATCAAGGGTTTTCAAATAAGCACGGATTGTATATAAGCACAGAGTACGGATATAAGAGACTGACAATGTTTCCGGTTAATCCGAAAACCGGGTATTCAATGGTGCGAATGGGTAATAAAATCATTTTCCCGGAAAAGAAAACCTGTTATACATTGCCCACAGAACCCACGGGAACGGCAGACGGCAAATATGAAAAGTTGGAACAGAAAAATGAAATAAGTTGCAGTGAAAATAATATTACTTTTGAATTATGCGACTCTGATTTTAATGTTATAGATTCTTCCGACGTAGTCGCTCAAGCCACAGAGCCCGATGACACTACCAAAAAGTGGATTGATACATCTGTGACACCTCATGTGTTAAAAGTGTATTCAACCTCGCAGGGCGAATGGGTACAGAAGTTTACGACATATATTAAAGTTTCGGGTACCGATATAACAGACGGTTTTGAAAAAGGTGACGGGGTTAAAATAACCGGAATTTTAAAAAACAGCACATCAAAACAGGCGTTTGATTTGTATAACGATAAAATTTCAGTTGTGCAGAGCGTAAATAAAGTATATCTGTACGGTAATACGGAAGAGCTTACTGTTCTTGAAAATGTAGAAAACAGGGATGTAGTACCGATTAAGGAAGATTTATCGGCAGAGGAAATAGAAGAAATCAACAACAAAGCCATAAGCGAAGATGGATTCTATGTAAGAATAAACAATCAAACTTACAGAAGTTCGGGAGCACTGTCTTCTTACCTGAAACCTGACGGAACAACTGATTTTGAACATGCTTCAATACAAATCACAGACGAAATCGGTAACCCTCTTAATATAACCGTCAGTGCCGGTGCCTCGATAAAATCAATCGGTGAAGACAGCTTTGTATTCATAGGAATAACTGACAGCACATATACGCAGACAAGCGGAACATTAACATTTTCCCGTGATATGCCGGAAATGGATTTTATATTTGAATGCAATAACAGACTGTGGGGATGCGGGAAAAATGAGATTTATGCTTCAAAACTCGGGGATCCTAAAAACTGGAATGTGTTTGAGGGTATAGCAAGTGACTCATTTGCCGCATCACTCGGCTCAAGCGAAAGTTTTACCGGCGGTTGCAGTTACAACGGTAACCCGTTGTTTTTCCGCGAAAAGGAAGTTATAAAGGTGTACGGCAACTACCCGGCACAATACCAGGTTCAAACGCTTATATGTGACGGCATAAAGTATGGCTGTTCCGAAAGTCTTTGCAATATAGGCGGCTATCTGTATTATTACTCCCCTGCCGGGCTTTCGGTATACAGCGGTTCATATCCGCAGAACATAAACGGGATATTCGGCGGTGAAATGTTTACGGAGGTGAAATGTGCTTCAATAGGTAAAAACCTGTATATGGCGGCAACAGACGGCAAAGGCGAACAGTATGTATATAATTTAGATACACAAAGCGGAATATGGCATAAAAATAAGTATACCGAAAAGAAAATAACACAACTGTTTTCTACCGGCACAAACATTCTTTTTATAGCGAATAATACGGCGTACAGGATTTTTGGTGACGAAGAACCGGACAACCCTGAATTTGAGAAGCCGGAAGATCCGTATCACCCTCAATACGGAAGTACAAAAGATTATTTTGTGAATGAAAAAGTAAAATGGAAAGCGGAAAGCGGAAATCTTGACGGTTCTTTTGTAGACCGTAAATATGTGCAAAGGCTTCTCATTAAGTATGTTCTAAATACAAAAAGTAATATGCGTGTGTTTATATCATACGATAACGGCGGCTGGGAGTGCGTTTTTAACGCTCCTATACAAGACCTTAACAGTTTACCTCTTTCCTTAAATCTTCGCCGTTGTGACCATTACAGGCTTAAATTTGAGGGTGAGGGACCGTGCGAAGTCTACAGCATAACAAAAACACTTAAACAAGGGAGCGATAAAAGATGAATGAAGTAAACTGCTATACACTTCCGAGACCGGATATGCAGAACAAAAGCATAGAAAAACTTAATGAATATCTTTATATCTTGGTTGACAATCTTGAATTTGCACTGAACGACATAGCAAAAAACATCAAAGGAGAGTAAGACAATGGCATTTAAGTACACACCGTATAAAAAATCAAAAGAAGAAAACGAATATTATTCGGCTCTTAAAAATTTATTGAATAAACAACCCACTTGGAACGGCGGAACATATCAAAATAAACTTAATGAAGCAATGAAGAATATCGAAAACAGAGGCAAGTTTTCATATAATCCAAACGAAGATGCAACATATCAGTCATTACGGGATATGTATGTAAATAAAGGCAGACAGGCGGCAACTGATGTTGCTTCTCAGGTTGCCGCACTTTCGGGCGGTTACGGTAATTCGTACGCCGGCACCGCTTCCAATCAGGCATACCAGCAGTATATAACGCAACTTGCCGAACTCATACCCTCGCTTAAAGAGAGTGCAAGGGCTGATTATAACGCAGAAAGTGAAAGACTTGATAAGCTCTACTCCTTATATGATGCCGCATATAACCGTGAATACGGCGAATATAACGATAAGTTGAATAAGTGGAACGCTGATCGCAGTTTCTATGGCGATATGTATAACAACGAGCGTAATTACGGGCGGTCGGCTTATGAGACTGACAGAAACTTTGCGCAGGGTAATTACCAATATGAAACAAATCTTGCATATCAGAAAGAACGTGACAGGATTGCAGACGAACAGTGGCAGAAGCAGTTTAATCTTTCGGCAGCTAAAACTTCATCATCCGGAAGCGGCGGAAGTTCGAGCAGTTCAAAAAAAACAACAAAGACTCTTTCGTCAGCCGATAAAAATAAAATTTATGATGCCTGGGTGGACGGCGGTAAAAAAATCGACAGTGAAGAGATAGCAAAAATGGCATCGGTATATGGTAGTTATGATGATCTGTATGATTATCTTGATGAACTTGCAAATGAAGAGAGCAGTAATAACAATACATTCAATGCAGCTTATTCGTTTTATAAAAAAGGCGGCACAAAGAATGCGCATAAATAAGGGGTGTAAGTATGACATATTCAGAATGGCTTGAACAAAGAAAAAAGCAAGATGCCGAAATAATGATAAATACCGCCCGCAAACAAGCGGGCGTACAAACTTCCGATTATTCCGAGGGGACAGACACTAAATATCAGCAATGGCTCAAAAAAAGACAAAAAACCGACGATTTAAACAGAATTGAAAGCCTTGTGCGTGACTACCGCAAGGACTATAACGATAATTTTGAAAGTTTCGCAAACAGATTTACGGATAATAACTACAGGGGCGATTATAAAGAGTTTCAGGACAACTTTAATTCTTTTTACAGCACCCAGAAGAAAAGGGCTGATGAAATACAGTCATTGTTCCGAAAATACAAAAACGATTTTAACAGTGATTATGTCAAGGAAGTTAATGACTACATAGACGGTACATCGGAAAGTTACAGCGATATCGGAAAAAGAGCGCAGAGCGATACTGATTTCTTTTCGCAATTTGCCGATGAAGCAGACTATAAGTATTACACTTTCCGTGCCGAACAGCAGAAGAAATACCGTAAAATGTCTGATGAAGAACTTGACAGGGAACTTAAAAAACTTGAAGAGCAAAAGAACGGGAAAAATTTCACGGAAAAAGCATATAAAGCAACAAATAAAGTATTGGATTCTATTATCGGCAATATACCCGGTGTTGATTACGATAAAGACGACAATAACTTACAAACTGATATTGATATCATAAAGCGTGTTAAACTTGACAGACAGCAGGAAGAATACGAAAAACTCCCCGAGAAAATAAAATCCGTATTAGATGAATACGGTAAACTTGCAAACGAACAGGAACAGGCTGAGGTTAATGCTGTATCAAACTCCTTTTTTAATGCATTAAATGCACAGGACAGTACTTCCGGTGCCGATGTAGAACAGATAATAAATACAAAAGACCGTAAAAACGAAGTTGTTGAAAAACTTAAAGCGTTTAATATTCCGGAAGAAAAAATAAAACAGTACACCGATACGGCAAAAAGAATATACAATAAAGAGTGGATGCAGGAGCAAAAAGACGAATATGCCGAAGCAGCAAAGGAACACCCTGTTTTGCAGTCAACTGCAAGTATACTCAGCTCCCCTCTTAAAGCGGTTGCCGGTGTGGATATGCTCAAGAGTGCGTTAGACGATTCGGGTACCCTTGATGTTAACAGCCCGTATTATAAATTCAACAATTATGTTAATACGGTAAGAGAAACAACGCAGGAGACGGTTGACTGGAAACCGAATGCCGGTATAAAGGCTCTTGACCGTGATTACTTTGACGATTTGTACAGCACCGTTATGTCAACGGGTGATTCTCTGTTTTCCGGTTTTATCACAATGCCCGCAGGCGGTATTGTCGGTACAGGGGTAAGTTCTGCATTAAGCGGTATAAACATAGGCGTTCAGGCTGCCACCGATGCCGCAATAGATGTTTCCGAAAAAGGCGGAACAAAGGAGCAGGCATTATTAACGGGTTTGTTTGCCGGCGTGAATGAAAGCTTGTGGGAGTCTTTTTCCATAGGCAAATTCAAAGCACTCACCGAAAAGCCCGTTGTGAACGGTGTTAAAGGTTTTGTTAAGAACCTCGGAAAATCCGCATTTGTTAATGCTACCGAGGAATTTAACACAGAGGTTGCAAATATATTTGTCGATTATATTGTCAACCGTGATTACTCCGATGTTATGACTGAATATTACCGTGCGATTGCCTCGGGTAAAGATGAAAAAGAAGCAATAGCGGCGGCTGCGGCAGCTATGGCAAAGCAGGCTTTTGATGCCGGTATGGGCGGTGCTTTGCAGGGCGTTTTAATGGGCGGTGCAGGTCAGGTTAAAGCAGTTGCCACACAGAATAAATACACTAATGCAATGAAAAGCGTTATCGCTTCCGATGCGGAATATAAATCAAACCTTATAGAAGCGGCTCTGAAAATGCCCGACAGTTCGCAGGCGTTTAAGATTGCAAAAAATCTTAATGCCGAGACGGCAACCCCAACGGATATATATGAACTTCTTTATTATATGGCATCACCCGAGGGTGAAACGGCTGTAGCCGAAGACAATATTAAAGCCGTAACAAATGAATTTATAAATCAGGGGTTGGCGGAAAAAGATGCCGCTGACCTTGCGAGGTTTGCATACAAATTGACGGGCGGCAGATTTAAAATAAGCAGTGATGATGTTGTAAAACTTGCCGTATTCTCGGATAATACGGAAGCACAGACGGCTGTATCGAATGTACTTGCAAATCCGAATAATATGGTAGTCAATACCATTGCCGATAATTACGATAACTTGAATAATGCCGTAAATAAATTCACGGACGAACTCAAAAACGGAAAGACAACAAAAGAAAAACTTAGGGAACTCTTTGAAAAATCCCGAAAGGAAGAAAACGAGGAACCCGAGCAGGAAACACCGGCAGAGTCCGAAACACCCGAAAAAGCGGAAGCACCCGAAAAAGCGGAAACACAGCCGTCAGTATCGGGAACAATAAAGACGGTGCGTAATCAGATAGGCTTAGACAGCGTTGAGGTTACGGACAGTAACGGCAACACAGAAGAACTTGACCCGGACAGTGAGGCTTATAACACCGTTAAATACGGCGTACAACTCGGCTTGAGTGATGCGGAAATAACAAAGATTTTAAATTATGCCGTTGAACACAAAGTAAGTGCAGGCAGTTTAATGACGGAAATTTCCGCCGGGCGTATGGGCTTAAAGACAAACTTTAAAACTACATCGGGACTGGACGAAACCACCGCCGCAGAATATCGCAAAAAAGGACAGGACTCAAGACCCGTCACAAAGAGCAACATCCAAAGAGCATTGAAAACGGGTGTACGCTTTGAAAATATAAGCCCGAGCATTGTAAGAACTCTTGACAACCGTCAGAAAGCGGGGCTTCGCCTTGCAAGTGTTGTTTCAAATTATGTCGGTAATAAAGTTGTGGTATATTCAAGTGAGACCGTTGAGCGTGACGGTAAAAAGGTAAATGTCCTCTCCCCCGAGCTTCAGAAATTATTAAACACACCTGATGACAATGTACCCTACGGTGCCACATCATATAAAGACGGAACCGTTTATATTGACCTTAACGGCAAAGGCAGAGCGGCAGACCTTTATGCTTATACCTTAGCACACGAGTACACTCATTTCATCAGAATGAATAACAGTGCAAAGTTCAGGGTTCTTGCGGATTTTCTTGTAAATTCTCTTGTGGAAAACGGCACGAATGTACAGCAGCTTATTGAACAGCGAATGGAAAGAACCGGCAATGACTTTGATTATGAATACGAGGAGTTTATAGCGGAATGCTGTGAAGAAATGCTGTTAAGTGAGGATTTCGGAGAGCATTTCCACAATCTTTACGAAACCGATAAATCACTTGCACAGAGGCTTATAAAATACCTTAAGAAAATGCGTGATGTCTTTAAGAAAGCAACCGAAGAATACAAAGACGAAGACGGAAGCGGACTTTCACAGGAAGCCCGGGAAATGCGTAAGCTTACAAAAGATGTTTACAAAAACGCCGCAAGGCTTTATGCCGAAGCATTAAAGGGAGCGAGCGACAGTTACAGAGCAAAGGAACAAAATAACAAAAAAGCGGAAACAAAAAACACCGCCGAAAATACGGCGGAGAATACTGTTAAATATCAACAAACAAACAACGGTTCATTATTGAATGTTAATGAGCGTGTTATCGATATTTCAGATGATAGTGAACTGTCCAAAAAGGTTAAAAATTTACACGGCTCTAAAAGATATGTTACAATTAAAAATTATATTCTTGATGTGTTAAGTGAACAGCCTATTAAATTAAGCGATGGGATACAAGCTTATGTTGATAAATCTGATGCAAGACATATTTCTAATAAGGCAGGAGATAAAAAAGTTGCAAATATTTCAAAAATAAAAGAAATTGTTGAAAAGGCAAAATTCACAGCATACGAAGATAGCAAGGATATTAGTGATAAATTTAATAGTTATCGTTACTATGAGACTTTTGTGAAATATGATAATGATATATTCCCTGTTTATGTGAATGTCGGTTTAACTAAAAATGATAAAACATATCATGTTTATGATATTACACAAAAAATAAGAGATACCGCCCATCGAGTTAACGATGTTTGGCGGCTCTCGAAGAGTTTCGCCATAGAAAACGGTATCTCTACTAATAGAATATCCCAAAAATCCGAAAATGTCAAGGAAAATTCCGAAAAAACAGAAAATTCCAATAAAAAAGATGCTTTTCGTTATCAGGGTCGAGGAAACGGTTATGACGGATATTCAATGTCCAACAATGCCCGTGAAGCATACGAAAACGGGGAAATGCCACTTTCAAAATGGAGTAAAGCGGAAATTATAAACGCAATTTCCGAAATAAACCCTGATATAAACTGTTCAAAAATCTTTCTTGAAGTTCTCAAAGAAAAATTTCTTGAAAAAAAGAGTTGGCATCATACATCAAAATTTTATAACGAAACTGATTTTTATGCTTTGAATGAGGATTATGTAAGAAAACTTACACAAGATGAAGTTGATAATATTGCCGAAAAGCAAAAAACAGCGCCGAAATATACGAAATCAAAAACCTATGATGAACTTGTAGATGATGCATATTTTAAGGCGAGAATTATTGTTGCTGCAGGGCTTATTAAAACAGAAGCAGGCATACTTGCAAACAGGATTGTCGGCGAAAAGAAGTCAGACGATGACACGCAGTCATTTCAATAAAAAAACTGTGAAATATCGGCTGACGCCGATGTGAAATAATTTGCTTACGCAAATTGTGAAATATTCTCGTTTCACTCGAATGTGAAATGAAATAAATCCACCCACGCCCGCAGGCATTTCACACGCCGCAAGGCGTATTTCACGCACGAAGTGTATTTCACAAATCCCGCAAGGGATTTATTTCGTTGAAAAAAGCACCGCCGAAGCGATGCTTTTTTCATGGCGCAGAAGGAGAGACTCGAACTCTCGCGCCGGTTACCCGACCTACGCCCTTAGCAGAGCAGTAGATATGCTTTATTTTATGCGGCTTTCAGGGGCTTGTTTGACAACCGTTTGACAACCAAATAAAAACTTGAAAAATGATGTTTGGAAATTTTTATATCTGTATTCCGCACTTCTTACACAACTCTTCAATAGTTATGAGGTCTTCATCGTTGTCATTGACATCATCCGAATTCAGATATTCTTCATACAGTTTTTCGCAGAATTCGTCGTCTGTCCGTTCTATTTCAACGATTTTTTGAACAAGTAACAGCACTTTGCTCATTTCCGTTTCCGGCACTTCATCAAGAAGTTTAATAATTTCTTCTTTGGCAGACATGCTATCACCTCATATATATATTATCATAATTCTTCAATGTATTCAATAATAACAATGTGTATTTTATTGTTTTCGATAAATTGATTTAGTTTTTGTTTTGTGGTATAATTATGTTGTTATGAAATAGACAAAAAGTGTTTGTAAATACTGATAAAATGATAGGATAACAATAATATGTATATTTTTGACGGTACAAAATTTTCTTCATTGGTTGATCGCAACAAACAACTTTTTCAAGGTTTGTTTCCCGATCTAATAAAAAGACTAATCTTAAATAGTTGTTCAAACTTAAAGTATATTCGTGTTCCGAGCCAGGATGATGTGTGGGCGCCAGGATTTGACGGTGTTATCGAAAGTGCAGAAGAAACAAAATATGTTTGTTCCGGAACGAGTGTGTGGGAGTTTGGAACAAACAGTGATTCGCTGAAGAAAATAAATGAGGACTATATTAAAAGAACAAATAATTCGTTGAGTATTAATAAACATGATGCGGAGTTCATTTTAGTAATTCCACATATTTGGTCATACAACAATCAAGGGTATTCAATATCAAAGTGGGAAGAAGAACATAAAGATATATGGAAAGATGTACATATATATGATGCTTCAATAATAGCTGACTGGATCAACTCGGAACCAGCAGTTTGCGCGTGGCTTATTGAACAAACGAGCGAAAAACATGATATGGATTTCGAAACGCTTTCTTCTGCATGGAAAAAATTCTCATTAAAAACCGATCCACCTTTATTGCATTCCTTATTCGTTTCTGGTCGCGAATCAGAAAAAGAAACATTGTATAAAATGTGGGGCTCTTCTAATATAAGGGTAAAAGCAGATACAACAATAGATGCTTTAGGGTTTTGTTTGTCAGCTATTCTTGAGAGACCTGATATGGCGAATACGGTTATTGTTATAAACAATCAAATTACATATAAGGAACTATCTCGTATATGTACTAACAAAATCTTTTTATTAACTTTCATGCCGGATTGTGACATTATAAACGGAAATCTTGTTATAATATGCTATAGTAAAGAATCAATTTCAATAAATGAGGACATAATTTTAAAACCACTTACCAAAACATTTTTTGAAAAGGCTATAGCAGATATGGGATTGCCGCAAAACCAAGCAACATCATTATACAGGCAAACACATGGACATCTTCTTTCATTAGTAAGAAAGATACCCGGATCTTCTACTATTGACAGACCCAAATGGGCAAATCAAGATAGAATAGATTTACTTGCGCCTATTATGTTACTTCGAAACTTTAACGAAGGGAGTGATAGCGAAAAAAATATTATTGCATATTTGGCAGGGGAAGAATATGACGTGATTGCAGAAAATTACAATTCATGGATTCGTTTGGAAGATGCTCCGATTAAGTTTGAAGAGGGGCATTTCATACTAATAAATTTTGAAGAATCATGGAATGTTCTGAATATAAGAACCTCATCTGATATTTTCGATAGGTTTGTCAGTATTATAAAAACGATTGTTTTTGATAATTCTATAAAAAGCAAACGCGATAAAAGTTTCCTATATTATCTTCTTTTGGACTTAATATATTTTTCTTGCACCACAGATGAAGATGATAAAGTTGCAACAGTAGTTGAAGAATTGTTGCAATATAAACCTTTTCCAATATCGCTTTTGGATTATCTTTATTTACTCGCAGAGGCTACGCCGGTAATTGTAATGAAGTTTTTAGAAGACGAGTATTCTTTTGATGATAGCATTATCTCAAATTGTTTTCTCAACACTCAAAACTCTGGTGATTATTGTAATGTTTTGCGTGCACTGGATGAGTTAGTGTTACATGAAGAGACGCGTATTCGTGCGTGTGATCTTTTGCGTGATTTTTGTATAAAAACGAAAAATTTTCAGTTCTTCTTTTCAAATTCTCCGCGTGAATCTCTTCTAAATGCTTTATGGTTAATGAATAATCAAACCATATTTTCTCTCGAAGAAAAGAAAAAACTGATTTTAAAGTATTTATCTAACGATGAGGAATATTTTATATCTTTTACGACAGATTTACTTGTTAAAGATCAGGCTTTTTTCGGTATTCGCGAAGATGCAAAGCCATTTTCTAAAATGAAAATTCAATCGTCTGAATTATTTAATACTATGAATGAAATAGCGGGTATTATATTCAAAAAAATAATTGACGCTCATGATATAGATGATTTAATAAAACTTTTGAGAAGATATTGTTGGCTAAACAACGATACATTAATAACAGCTGCAGAATATTTCAATATAAATGAATATTGTTTAGTAGAATTGGTTCAATTGGAATTACTTTTACATGAATATCTTTATTATGCATCACGGAACAGTTACAGACAACCTTGGGTTCCTGCTTTATCTGCATGGGTAAACGCAGTAACACCGTCTGATGGAGTAGGTAAATTTGGATGGATGTTCTATGACTATTATCATTGCGTAATAAATGAGTCCTCGGAAAATGCAAATGATTGGGAAACTACCAATAAATTAATAGAGAAAAAACGAATAGAAATACTTTCATTATTACAACTCGATTATTCAAAAGATGAAATATCAAAGCTTGTGCATTTTTCTAAAGATGATTATGCCATGGGATGTTTTTTTGCAAGAAATCTTGAATCAAGTTTGTTACATACTTTTGCAAAAGAGGCACAAGCCTTAAATAAAATTTGTTTATTAACCGGAATGATAGATGGTGCAAAAAAAGATGATTGCATTATTCTATTAGATTCAATTTCTTTTGAAGAACAGACTATCGTTTTGCGAAATTTATGTAGAAAAGATATCTTTGAATGGCTGGATTCTCCCGAAAAAGAAAAACTGTATTGGTCTTGTCAGAAAATGCAACACTATGATGAATATGAATATAAAAAACTTTTGACCTATAATCCGGCTGCTTTACTAATATTTTATGCATATATTCAAAATGATTCTTTATTAAAAAATATAGATAAAATAGTCGAGGTGTTTACTGCATTTCTTTCTGATGATAACTTGAGTTCGATAGGTCATAACATAGATGCATTTGATGAAATAGTTTCTAAAATTGATAATGAAGGGTACTATTCTAACGAATGGGCTCAATTGTGCTCTGTACTTTTTGAAAAAGAATCATTTAGACAATATCCAAATGTGTTAAAAAAATATTATTTTTTTAATCCTTATATTCTTTGCGATAGAATAATA
>JAZUHA010000156.1:0-2875 GCA_045641485.1 Acutalibacteraceae bacterium | reverse complement strand
CTTTCGCAATATCTTGTAAACGGGCGTGATTGAGAAACGGAATAAATACCGCCGTCTTCTGCCGTGTAAATAAGCCTTAATTCACAATCGCCCTCTACCGTAACTCTTTCACCTACAAGACGGCATGAACGAAGATTTACATTCACCTGCGACTTAACTATTCTTAAAATCTCCGGCATATAGTCAGGTACGGAAAACTCTGTTTCCACACACTCCTCTATTACCGTTTCACTGTTTTTTTCAGGGTATCTGTATTCTTCTTTTTTTAATGAAATATCCAAAATTTAAAACTCCCTTCATATATTCCTGTAAGAGTATATGAAAGGAGTATTTAAAATATGATAAAATTTATTCTTCGGTTTCAAGAACTTCGCCTTTATAGACCGTGTTATATAAAATCTCTTTATTTTCTTCAAGGTCTATCGCTATTGACGAGCCGTCCCAGCAATCCTCGTAATACCATGTATCTTCAAACGGTATCTTCTGAGAAACGAGAAGTTCATCAATATTCTTACCGTTTTTCACAAGGCAGGAAACGGCTGACATCACAAGCGAAATCAAATCGCCTCTTGAAAGAGTTGTTTCGACAAACGGGGCAACAGCCTTACCGGTATCAATAAGCGACAAAATTCCCGCAGGAGTTAATTTCGACTTTGCTTTATTAACTATTGCGGTAATAACTTTTCTCTGCCGCTTTGTTCGCATAAAATCGGAATCAAGATAGCGTATTCTTGAATACCACAACGCCTGATAACCGTTTATATGCACACTTTTTCCGCTTTCAAAACCGTCCGGTCTTTCCTCTTTTTTATAATCCTGACCGTTGTTAAGGTAATCTGCTTCCTCCTCGGTTATTTCAACATCAACTCCGCCGAGTGCATCAATAAGTTCCGTGAACATACCGAAGTCAACTGCGGCATATTCGTCAATTTTTATACCGAAGTTCATCTCAATAGTCTGAACAAGCAGTTCCGCACCGCCCCACGAATATGCGGAATTAACTTTTGCTTCATCATTACCCGGTATCAGAAGATGAGTGTCCCTAAGAACGGAGGTAAGAGTAACTTTACCCGTTTCTTTATTTACGGAGCAAATAATGATGCTGTCACTTCTCTGAGAGCCGCCCTTATCTTTATCGAGACCGATAAGAAGAATATTCGTTACATTCTTTTCGGAAATCAGTTCACCGTCATAATGTTCGGGTTCTTCTGCTTTTTTGAATTTACCGACAACGCCGAGAGCTGAAATTACAACATAACCGCACGAAAGGAAAACTATCGCAAAAACAAGAAAGACGGCAATAAAAGCTATCGGGGCTTTTCTTTTTTTTCTGTTTTTTGAGCGAATATCTTCATAATCCGAAGTTTCATCCTCATAATCCGTCTGATTTTCGGAATAAACATCTTCATAACGATTATTATTATGCGGTCTGTTTACCGAATAGCCGTAATAACCATAGTCGTCATAGTTGTCGTTTTTTGGTTTTCCTATGTAAATACCGCCGTTATCGACAGGTCTTTTATATCCTTTTTCATAAGAAGAATCGCTGTATATATCTCTGCTTGTTTCATTTCTCGGCGCAGATGCTTTTTTATTAAAATCTCTTAATAAATCAAGGTAATCGTCATCAACACCTGTTTTAGGTGAATTTTCTTCGTCTCTACGCATAAATGCACTCCTCAAACGAACTGTAAGGAAATATTACCATATTCGTTTGAATAATGCAAGATTTATTGTAAATCACCTGTGCCGAATATTATTATTCAGCCTCGGAAATTTTTATGTTTTCAGGCAAAACGCCTGAATTGGAAGTAACTATATCGGTTATTACAAGCACACTTTCATCATTGAGTTTGCCTTTTTCCACAATGATATTTGCTTTTTTTCCGTTTATTACGGCAACAGAGGAAATTGAGAGTTTTGCACTGATGAGTGCTTCTATGTCGCCTTCTTCTTTAATTGATGCACTGTACTTTTCAACCGATTCGGAAACTTTTTCGGCTGTTTTTGTACCGGATTTTGCATTTTTTAATGCACTTTTCAGTTCTTCAAGTGCTTCGTCTCTTGCTTTTTCACGGTTAAGTTTTATTTCGGCAAAAGCATCTTCGGCGGCGCCTTTTGTAACTGCCTGTGCATTTACATATTTCGCTTCACCTAAATTCTGAACATATTCCGATTCATTGTCTTCGGGCGCACTTAAATTATCCGATGAGCGTGTATAATACCAATTAACAAAAACTGCCGCACCCAAAGCCACAACAAGCGTGGCGGTTACAAGACGGCGTCTTTTCCCTGAATTACTCATAAATATTCTCCTTTTATTTCTGATTTTTCATTTTTTCTACGGATACTCTTGCACTGTTTACAGAAAACAAAGCGCAAACTGTATCTGTTATTGCTCTTTTAATTTTTGCTTCTCCCGCTCCTTCCGCCACTACAGCCACCCCCTTTATTTCCGGCTCGTACACCTTTACTACAAGACATTCCTCTTTATTCGAACCGTCATTTACAAGAATATACTGTTCGTCATTTTCGTATTCGCTGTTTTCACCCTGCTGTTTGCTTTTTACGGAATACCCCTTTGCATACTCGTTTTCGTGAAAACTTTCAAGCGTTATCATCACGCTGACTTTACCCGCCCCGTCTATTTTTTCAAGAGTACTGCAAAGTTTCTTTTCCGTTTCTTCAACATATGCTTCCGATGAATATATATTATCTTTTTCGGTCGCACTTTTTTCGGAATGCGAGGGAAACAATTCGCTTATAATAAGAAAAACAATACATATTGCGGCAATAACTGCGGCAAAAAGACTTTTTTTATTTTTAAAAACCGTGTTTATATTCGTTTTGATTTTTTCAGCCGTCATTTTTCACC
>JAZUHA010000155.1:0-2136 GCA_045641485.1 Acutalibacteraceae bacterium | reverse complement strand
TGCAATTCTTTCACAAAAAGGGAATTATTATTTGATTTTGAAATAATTTCATAAACCGAGTCACCTGTATAATAAATTTTACTTTTAAATTCTTTAAAAAACATAATCAGTTTTTCTGTGTCTTTTACCGAACAAGTGAGTCTATTACCTTTGCTTATGCCAAGCAGCGAAATTATCAGAAGCATTGCCGTACCTGTGACGTATCTCATTTATTATTTCCTCCGAATTGTATTCTTTTATTATTTTTCCGATATTTTCACCGGTACCGAGCAAATAAAGTTTTTTGAAAGAATATGTCATCAAAAGCTCTCTTATCTGTTTGCGTATATATATATCTTCTTCACTTGCGACATGAACCGAAACAATAAAGTTCACACCGCAGTTTACACCGTTTCGGATAGCCGCAATTTCGTAGTCAGTCGCAACTTCGTCACATATTATTACTTCGGGTGAAAGTGTTCTGACAGCTATGTCGATTGCATCGCTTTTCGGGTAAGAATCAAGAACATCACTTGAAAATCCGACATCATTTGTGATTATTCCGTTTGATATTCCCGATATTTCTCTGCGTTCATCAATTATCGCTGTTTTAATATATTTTTCATTCTTCCCTGAAGATATCTGCCGTGCAATATCACGTATGAGTGTTGTCTTACCGCTTGAGGGAGGCCCGGCGATAATAAAACTCTCCTTTTCGGGGTTGGCACTTATGAGCAATTCGTCGGCTAATCCTTTAATTTCTTTAGATATTCTGACATTTATTGAAGTAATGTCTTTAACGGATATAATATTATCTTTTTCGCACACAGCAGTTCCGCATACACCGGCGCGGTTACCGTTTTCCATAGGTATGTATCCCCTGTTTATGCATTTCTGAAAAGCATATACCGAGTAGGCGCATATACGGTTAAAGGTGTCTTTTATATCTTCATAAGAAAATTTCAGCGGATTATCCGGACACTTACAGATATTTCCGTCAACCGATAAAAATTTTGTTCCGTATGCGCCGATAAAGGAAACAGGTCTGTCGCTTCTGAATCTGATTTCATAAGTGTTGATTTTGAATTCGTCATCAAGCGAAAGAAACATATCTCTGTATTTGTTTGATATATACTTCACGGCTGAATTAAAATTTTTAATCTCGTTCATAACGCCTCCTGACAAGCTTTATATTTAATTCTATGCGGCTTGTACGGAAGTAATACCTTAATTTAACAGCAAATTCATCTTTTTATATTGAAAATGCCTGCTATTTAATGTATATTACTTTATAAACAATAAATTCGGAGGAGATTTAATGAAAAGCATTACATTTAGGGAAAGAATTAAAAATCTTCTTTTAAATAACAGATTTCTGATTTTATCCGCCGGCTGCAGTGCGGCAATAATGTTTGTCGTTTATATGTGTTTCGGACTGTTTCCGTTTGGCGATACAACTATTTTAAGAATGGATTTATATCACCAATACGGGCCGCTTTTTGCCGAGCTTTATGACAGAATAACATCGGGCGGAAGTCTGCTCTATTCGTTTAATACGGGCCTCGGCAGCAGCTTTCTCGGCAATTATTTCAACTATCTTTCAAGCCCGATAGGATTTATTACTATCCTTATTGCAGGCCACGAGAATATGCCGGAAGCAATAGCCGTAATGGTTCTTATAAAGGCCGCATTAAGTGCATTTACAATAAATCTGTTTTTCAAAAAGAGCCTTCATAAATCAAATTACGTTTCTGCGGCATTCGGCGTTCTTTATTCATTCTGCGGCTGGTTTATCGCTTATTACTGGAATATAATGTGGGTTGACTCAATGATACTTCTGCCGCTGGTCGCCCTCGGAATTGAAAGAATCATAGATAACGGAAAGCCTCTCACCTATATCATTTCTCTGTCACTGACAATGCTTTCAAATTACTATATGTCATACATGATGTGCATTTTTTCCGTGCTGTATTTTTTGACATATTATAATTCAAACTATTCGGTTTCCGATAAGCTTCCTGTGCCGAAAATCACGAAAACCGGCAAAGAAAAATACTGTTTCCGTTTCTTTAAAAGCGGTTTTATGTTTGCTTTTGCTTCGGTGTGTGCCGCAGGTATTATGGCGGCTGCACTTGTTCCGACTTTTATTGCCCTTCA
>JAZUHA010000154.1:0-3240 GCA_045641485.1 Acutalibacteraceae bacterium | reverse complement strand
TTACAAGACCTGCTATATCAACAAATTCTATAGTTGCCGGTGTGACTTTTACGGGGTTATACATTTCGCAAAGAGCGTCAAGACGCTTGTCCGGTACGGCAACAACACCTACATTCGGCTCAATAGTGCAAAAAGCGTAATTGGCCGCCTGTGCTCCGGCATTTGTAAGAGCGTTAAAAAGCGTGCTTTTGCCGACATTCGGCAAACCTACTATACCTAATTTCATATATTTTACATCTCCTTAAAATCTTCTAAATCATACCATATCGGCGTGTTTTTTTCAATAGAAATTGCGTATTTAATGTAATTTACACAAGTGTTTACGCAAGCGTTACATATTGATAATAAATATCGGTTTACAAATCACTCTTTTTGTTGTATAATAAAGTGATTTATTGTGTACAGAGGGTGAGCGTTTGGCAGGTCTTAAGATAGGGCTTGATATCGGCACGGGATATATTACGGCTGCTACCGAGAGTAAAGGCGTTGTTTTAAAAGAACCGGCTGTTCTTGCCGTGGAGCGTGAAACCGGTAAGGTTTTGTATGCAGGTAAAAAAGCCGCCGAAATGAAGGGCAGATGCCCCGATGCCGTAAAACTTCAATATCCGCTCCTTTCAGGCGGTATTGCGGAACTTGAAAGTTTAAAAACGCTTCTTCGTATTTTTATTGACAGAATCTGCAAAAATAAAATTTTCAAACCTACCGTTGCCGCAACAATTCCCGCAGGGCTTACAAATCTTGAAAAAAGAAATGCCCTTTCGTGCGTTCTCGGTGCAGGTGCCGGTAAAGCCGTTCTTATAGAGGAGCCTCTTGCCGCCGCACTCGGCGCAGGTGTTATGACGGACAAGCCCTACGGCACAATGATTGTAAATATAGGTGCCGGAACTACTTGCGTTGCCGTTGTTACAATGGGAAATATATCCGTATCAAAAAGCATTAAAATCGGCGGAAACGATATGGACAGGGCTATAAAAACATACCTCAAATCAAACAGGGGAATATCCGTAGGCAGGCTGACTGCGGAAGAACTTAAAATAATCCTCGGCGGTGCAAAACTCCGTTCGGAGACTGTTGCGGCTGTGGGAAAAGGCAAAGATATGTCTGACGGTATGCCGATGTTTTTTGAAGTTACGGCGCAGGAAATAAATTTTGCATTGCGTGACACTACGGAAATGATTGCGGATGCGATAAAATCCGTACTTGAAGTTACACCGCCCGAACTTGTAAGAGATATTACGGACAACGGCATTTTCCTTTGCGGCGGCGTTGCTTCAATGTATGCACTTAATGAATATATAGAGGAAAAAACGGGAATAAAAGTAAAAATACCCGGTAATGTTACGGATGTTGCGTCTCTCGGTTGTATAAGAGCGCTGACGGAAGAAAATTATCTTTCGCAAAACGGATTTACATTTTACACACTTGAAACACTTTCATTTTGATTTGACGGAGAAAATATATGAAACTGCTTGTAGTTGACGGAAACTCAATACTTAACAGGGCTTTTTACGGAATACGGCTTCTTTCTACCAAAGACGGCAGATTTACTAACGGTATTTACGGCTTTTTAAACATTTTTCTTTCTTTAAAAGAAAGGTGCGAGCCCGACCATGTATGTATAGCATTTGACCTTAAAGCGCCTACATTCCGCCATAAGATGTATGGCGGATATAAAGCCGGCAGACACCCGGCACCTCCGGAACTTATTGAACAGTTTGAGCCGCTTAAAGAAATTCTTACTTCTCTCGGATATACCGTAACCGAAAAAGAAGGGTACGAGGCAGACGATATTCTCGGCACTCTTTCGAGAATGTGTAAAGAAAATGATGAATGCTTTATAGCCACGGGCGACCGTGACAGTTTACAACTTGTAAAAGAAAATGTTACGGTTTTACTCCCGTCAACAAAAGCAGGGCAGACGGTTACAACTGAATATAACATAAATAAAATCAAAGAAGACTATTCGGTAAACGACCCGTTACAGCTTATTGATATCAAGGCTGTTCAGGGAGATACTTCGGATAATATTCCCGGTGTTGCCGGTATAGGTCCCAAGGGCGCCATAGACCTTATAAGCCGTTTCGGCTCCATTGAATATATTTATGAAAACATTGATACCATAGATATAAAAGACGGTGTTCGTTCAAAACTTATTTCTTCAAAGGATAACGCCTTTTTAAGTAAAACACTCGGTACGATTTGTCTTACCACCCCCGTAGATACTAATCCCGACACATATAAAATAAAAGAGCCGGATACGGAAAAAGCCACAGCATTACTTTCATCGCTCGAAATGTTTAAAATCTTAAAGAAACTTGATTTGGATTCCGCTGTTCCCGTTAAAGAAAACGGCAAAAAAACGGATACCGTGGTTTTATATGAAGAAACTGATTTTGATGCTTTGAAAAATGAAATTAAAAGCATCAGAAAGATGTATTTTGTTTGCAGTATTGCAGACGGCGGTATGGACAGTATAATGTTTTGCACCCGTAAAGGTGTTGCATTCATAAAAAACGAAAGTTTTATGTTTACCGATTTTGTAAGCGAACTTTTAAATGACGAACAGATTGAAAAATATACATACGATTCAAAATCGCTTTACAATTTCTGTGATATCAACGGAATTGACCTTAAAAATCTTTGTCTTGATACTTCGCTTGCCGGTTATATCTTAAATCCCGCTTCTTCCGATTACTCGGTAATTGCATTAAGCGGTGTTTACTGCTCAAAAAATGTCAAATTCGATTTCGGTGAATTTGAGGAATTTTATAAAGAAAACGAAGAAAAAGTTAAAAGTGCCGCAATGCTCAATTCACTTTCCGGTAAACTTTGCGCCGCAATTAAAGAAAACAACCAGGATAAACTCCTTTATGAAACTGAAATACCTCTTGCAAGAGTTCTTGCTTCTATGGAGCGTGAGGGTTTTGCCGTTGATAAAAAAGGCATAACCGATTACGGTGAAAAACTCGGCGGTATTCTTTCGGAGAAACTTTTAAAGATTTATTCTTATGCCGGCTGTGAGTTTAATGTCAATTCACCGAAGCAACTCGGCGAAGTGCTGTTTTCTGAAGAGCATCTTAACTTGCCGCACGGAAAAAAGACAAAAAGCGGATATTCCACAAATGCAGAAGTGCTTGAAGAATTACGGGACAAGCACCCGATTATTGAAGAAATTCTTGAATACAGAACGCTTTCAAAACTTAAATCAACATATTGTGACGGACTTTTAAAGGTTATAGA